>CAYZDQ010000419.1:1216-3141 GCA_964476955.1 uncultured Anaerolineaceae bacterium | reverse complement strand
CTTCGGCTGCTCCGCTGTGCGACGGCCCTTCCGGACGAACACCTCCTGGTAGAAGTCGGCCGCGTCGTTCGCGCCTCCGTAGAATACGAGCCGGCCCTTATCCAGGACCAATGCGCGCGAGCAAAGCTGACGGATGATGCTCATGCCTTGGCCCACATAGACGACGGAGCGTCCGTCCGCCAGCATCGACCACATGTGTTCGCCGGCCATCTCGCTGAATGCGGCATCGCCCACGGACAACACCTCACCGACAAGCATCACGTCTGCCTCCAGGAAGGCTGAGATGCTGAAGGTGAGCCGAGCACCCGTACCGCTGGAGTATCGCTTGAGCGGTTGGTTGAGGTACCTACCGATCTCGGCAAAGGCTACGATGTCGTCAAAGCGTGCAAGAACCTCGTCCTTGCTCAGGCCCATGATGGCGCCGCTGAGCATGATGTTGTCCCGACCCGTGAGCTGCGGATGGAAGCCCGTGCCAACCCCGAGGAGTGCATAGATGCGGCCGCGCATCACCGCCGTACCGGCCGTCGGCGCGGTCACGCCGGCCAGGATGAGTAGCAGCGAGGTCTTCCTCAACCCATTCCGCCCGACTACACCGAAGATCTCGCCAGGGTCGACATGGAAGCCGACATGCCGGAGCGCCCAGATGAAGCCCTCTGGTCGCCGCCTCCTCGGTATCCTCAACCGACGTCCCGGCCGGTCTACACTCTTTCGTTTTCGGCGGCCCAGGAGGTAGCGCTTGCCGATGCTTCCGGCGACGATGGCGAGGGCTGGGTCTTTGGTGCTCACATCAAGTCCGAGAAGAGCGGATTACGACGCCGGAAGTACAGGTACCCGAATGCTAGCAACACGCCTGCAGACGATGCTCCGATGGCCCACGCTCAAGAGGCGGCATCGGAGTCTGGGTGAACGCCCAGCGGGTGGCGTCGATGACTACGACCATCGGTTTGAGGTAGTAGAGGTTGCGGAACTCCTGGGGGACCATTGTGCTTGGGCAGAGGACGGGCGACAGCCAGAACAGGCTCGCGTCAGCACGGGCCTGATGAAGTCCATGTCCGGGAAACTCATGCCGATGGCCGCCGAGAAGAACGCAGCACCAAGGCCGAAGGAACACATGATGACGAGCGCGAATGGCCACATGAGGAGACCGACGCCGGGTGAGATCGCGAAGAACCAGAGCAGAAGGCACAGAGTCACCGCCAGGAAGACCAGATTGGTGACGCTTGCCAGGGCGACCGAAAGGGGAAGGAACGCCCGGGGCAGATAGATGCGTTCCACGAAGACGGCGTTGGCTCGGACAGCAGAACCGCCTTCGTTGACGAGTCGGCTCCACGGCCGGAACACCACGAACGCCGAGAAGATGAACACCGGGAAGGGTAGACCCAGCCGATTACCGCGACCCAACACCAGCCCCATGAACACGGTGATGATGGACAGCATGATGGGTTCAAGCAGGGCCCAGAGGATCCCGAGGACCATGTTCGAGTAGCTGGCCTTGAAGTCGCGGCGCGCCAGCACGAACAATGCGCGTCTCGAACGCCACACTTCGGCGAGGCCGAGTCCGGGCCACAAGCCAGGAGGCTTGATGATCCAGATGTCGAGGTCGGAGGTCGTGTCTGACATGCTCCCTGCTTGACGGGCCGTAGTTCGAGGATACGCGCTGGCGGCCTACCATATGGAGCGGCGGCAGTGGCCGTCGCTCTGGAGGAGCCAGCATCACCCTTGAGTCGCCACCGCACCTGATCGCCTCTGGGTCGCCGACCTGACCTATGTCTGGACCCGTGGTGGCTTCTGCTATGTGGCCTTCATCATCGATGCCTTCAGCCGGCGCATCGTGGGCTGGCGGGTGTCGTCGTCACTGCGCACAGCTCTCGCCCTCGATGCCGAGAACGCCACGAGGGCCGTCCCGTCGTGCCGAGCGACCGCCA
>CAYZDQ010000419.1:0-1206 GCA_964476955.1 uncultured Anaerolineaceae bacterium | reverse complement strand
GGCCCCCCCCCCCCCCCCCCCCGCCCCCCCCGCGGACGCGGCGACGGCCGGGCGGCCCCCCCGGGGGGGCGGCCCCCCCGCCACACCGAAGGCGGCCGACGGCGAGGTCGAGATGATCCGTCAGATCAAGATCGCCAAGGACACCGCGGTGAAGGCACGGACCCAGGCGGTGGTCACGCTCAAGACGCTCGTGGTCACCGCACCGCCGGAGCTTCGGGAGGAGCTCGAGGGGCTGTCGAAGATGGCCCTCATCGAACGCTGTGCCGGGCTCCGGCCCGGACCGATGACCAGCCCGCTTGCGGCGACCAAGCAGGCGCTCCGTGCCCTGGCCCGCCGCCGGCAGCAGCTCCAGCTCGAGATCAAGGAGCATGAGCGACATCTGGCCATGCTGACGGAGTCGGTCGCACCCGCGATGGTCGCGGCCTTCGGCATCGGCCCGACACGGCGGCCGAGATGCTCATCGTCGCGGGCGACAACCTCGACCGGGCCCACTCCGAACCTGCCTGGGCCAAGCTGTGCGGCGTCTGTCCGATCCCGGCCAGCAGCGGCAAGACGAGTCCCTACCGGCTCAACCGTGGCGGCCATCGCCAGGCCAACTCGGCGCTCTACCGGACCATCATCGTGCGGCTGCGCTTCCACCACCCGACGACCGACTACGTCGCTCGCCGGACGGCCGAGGGCAAGACGAAGGCGGAGATCATCCGCTGCCTGAAGCGCTACGTCGCCCGCGAGGTCTGGGGCTATCTGCACCCCGAACGTCACCCCGAGCCCATCCTGGATTTGGGCACTTGACGACTACAGGAGCTTCAACGCGATGATCGAGTCGCTCTGGAGCCGCATGCAGGTCGAACTCCTGGACCGGTGGTCGTGGCGGACACGAGTCGACCTGGCGAACGCCATCTTCGAGTACCTCGAGGTCTTCCACAACGGCCAGCGCCGGGACTGAGGACCTGTAGCCGAATTCGATGCCATCGACGACCGCGGTGGGCCCGGAGAGCAGCGCGATGGACGGCGTGCGACGTGGCTGACGGCCGGCGGGGGAGCGCGGGTCCGGAGGATGGCGCCATGGGACGCGGCACGGGTCGCTCGTGGCGGTGTCGCACGATGGTGTCGTGACGGCGCGCCTCGTGGTCCGAGGCGCCGACGGTCGCTCAGAGGACCGCGCGCCAAGCGAGGTAGCCGACCGACGCCACCTCGAGCCAGGCC
>CAYZDQ010000418.1:0-3141 GCA_964476955.1 uncultured Anaerolineaceae bacterium | reverse complement strand
AAGTTGGCGGATGGTAGGAGAGTCGTCGACGATCATTACACGGGTCATGGAGTGTCACCTATGGGTCATTCGGTCCGTTCGACAAGGCCCGATCGCTCCAATCTGCCGACCAGAGCAGCCGGAAGCGATGGCCACGAGACCGCCGCGAACGCAAGAGCGCCGCTTCTTGGAGCAGTCGCGCATGTGCGAGCAACGCTCCCGAAGACGGCGAAAGTGGGCTGGTAGTAGGGCGCTTCATCGCCCGTCTCTTGAGAGGGGTCAAGGATGTTCGATGCTCGATGAATCGAGCTACTACAAGCCTGTGCGAGCGCCCTCTTTCGGGATAGTCTCTGGCTCTGATCACGGGGTGGCTCCCGAGCGTCTGAGTAGCGCGGTCAACTGCCCGGCGATGCGATCAGCCGGGAGCACATGCCGGGCGGCACCAAGCGCAATCGCTGCCTTGGGCATGCCGAAAACAACGCTCGTAGCTTCGTCCTGCACGATCGTGACGCCGTTGGCTTCGCGGATCGCCTTCAGGCCCTGGGCGCCATCCACCCCCATGCCAGTGAGCAGCACGCCTACGGCCGCGGACCGGTAGTGCTCGGCCACCGACAGGAAGAGCGTGTCCGCGGAAGGTCGGTGGCCGTTCACAGGAAGAGATGCCACGTACTTGACCGTTCTCCGCGACGTCACGGTCAGGTGCACATCGTCCGGCGCGAGGTACGCCGCGCCAGGATGCAAGGTCTCACCGTCGTCTGCGACTTTCACGCGCAGAGGCGTTGTCTCGTCGAGCCAGCGCGCTAGTCCGCCAGCGAAGCCGGGGCTGATGTGCTGCACGATCACGACCGGGATTGGCAGCTCGTCCGGTAGACTCTGGAGTATGAGTTGAAGCACCGGCGGGCCGCCGGTAGAGACACCGATAGCGATGACGCGGACAGGGCGTGGCGATCCGCTGCCGGCCGACGGCCGCGCCGTTCGCTGAGTGCGCTCAGTAGCCGGCGGCTTGGGCTTTCCTTCCGTGAGCCACCAGCGTCGCCGGACCACCTTCACACCGGCCATAGCCTTTGCCTGGGCCACGAGCTCGTCCGCCTCCGGATCTTCGCCCGGCAGCCCTCCGGGCTTCCCAAGTACTGCGAGGGCTCCCGACTCCAACGCCTTGATCCGCACTCCGCCCAGCCGCTGATCGGAGTGCGTGCTCGTCACCACGATGATTGGCCGGGGCGACTCGGCCATGATGTGTCGGATCGCTTCCAGGCCATCCATCTTCGGCATGCCGACGTCGGTGATGACGAGATCGGGCCGGAGCTTGTGACACTTCCGGATGGCCTCCTGACCATCGCGCGCCTCACCCACGACGGCCAGCTCCGGGTCCGTGTTGAGGATGGCCTGGAGATGGAGGCGTGCGGTGGGAGAATCGTCGACTATGAGTACCCGAATCACTGCGGTTATCCGATGAGGCGCTCGATCGTCTCGAGCAGCTCCTGTTGATCGAAGGTTCCTTTGGTGATGTACGCGTCTGCACCGGCTTCCAAGCCGCGGATCTTGTCCTGGCTGGACTCCAGTGAGGTCACCAGCACGAGCGGCAGCTCGCGGTAGCGTTCGTCGTGCTTGACCGTCTCGGTGAGCTCGAAGCCGTCCAGGTGGGGCATGTTGATGTCGGCGACGACTGCATCGAGGGGCTCGCACTGCACGAGAGCCCAAGCCTGCTGGCCGTCTGCGGCAGTCAGCACCTGATAGCCGGCGCTTTCGAGGATGTTCTTCTCGAGCGTGCGGGTGGTGATGGAGTCGTCGACCACCAGCACTCGCCGTCGGCGTTCGCCCCCGGCCTCAGCCGCCGGTCTGGCCGCGGCCGGAGTCACGCCTAGGTGGCCGGCCTTCACGAGGTCGGCCGCGTTCAGGACCATCGCCACCTCGCCGGTGCCGAGGATCGTGGCGCCGGCCACGTTGCGGACGCGGCTCAGTTGCATGCCAAGGCTCTTGATGATGACTTCCTGGGTGCCGTGCAGCTTGTCCACGCGGTAGCTGATCCGCCGATCCGCGGCGCCGATCACGACGACCAGGCTCTTCTGGTCGGCTGCCACCTCACCTCCGTTGTCCGCCAGCTCCAAGACCTGCGCCAGGGGCAACAGCGGCACGGCACGGCCCGACGTACGAATCGCGGGCTTCCCGGCGACCTCCCCCACGTCCGCCTCACTCACTTGAAGGATGCGCTCGACCGTCGTGGTGGGGATCGCCACCTTCTCGTTCGCGACCTCCGCCAAGAGCACGTGGCACGTGGCAACGGTCAGCGGGAGCGTCAGCGTGAAGGCCGTGCCCCTGCCAGGGACGGTGTCCACCTGGATCAACCCGTGAAGGCGTTCGAGGTTCTGACGCACCACGTCGAGCCCCACGCCTCGGCCCGACACGTCCGTGACTTCGGCCTGCGTGGACAGCCCCGACTTGAAGATGAGCTCGATGGCCTCGGCCTGCGTCAGACTCTCCGCGGACGAGCCTGACTGGAGGCCCTGCTCGACGGCTTTCTGTCGCACTGCGGCCACATCGATGCCGGCGCCATCGTCGATGACCTCCAGGACGATCGTGTTGCCCCGCTGTTCGGCCCTCAGCGTTACCGTGCCCTTTCTCGGTTTGCCGGCCTGCTCGCGTCGATCGGCAGGCTCGATGCCGTGGTCTACCGCGTTTCGCACCAAGTGCATCAACGGGTCACTCACGGACTCGATCACCTGTCGGTCCATCTCGACGTCCGGTCCTTCGATCCGCAGCGCCACGCCTTTGCCTCGCTCCCGCGCCAGGTCTCGCACCAGGCGCGGAAACCGGTCGAACAGATTCGCCACCGGCAGCATCCGCGTTCGATGTACGCCCTCCTGCAAGTCGTCGAACACGAGTCGCAGGGAGCTACAGTCGCCGGCTAGGCTGCGCACCTGCTCCACCATCTGATTCGAGACCTCGTCGAGGTTCTGCTCGTTGGTCGTGAGGAACTCGATCAACTCGCCAACCAACGGATCGGAGGACTCGTGTCGCTGCAAGCTCCGGTATGCGGTGCGCACCTGCCTCCAAGTCCTCTGCCAGCGAGTCAGTCGCTTCTGTAGCTCATCGAGGTCGGCCAGGCGCTGATCGAACCGCATCCGCGTCACGAGCAGTTCACCCATACCGGCCACCAGTGCA
>CAYZDQ010000417.1:0-3143 GCA_964476955.1 uncultured Anaerolineaceae bacterium | reverse complement strand
CATCCATGAACTGGAGCGAGACCCCCACGAGCGCCGCGAGCTCCTCGCCTAGATGACCAGTGCCCATGTACAGCCAGTCGTACGCGATGGTGCGGTCCTGGCCTGCGGCGACCATGGAGCCCAGGTTCCGCCGGTGTGCGTCATGGTGACAGAGGGTGACCGGAAGCCGCTCGAGCACGGCCATGAGTCGATCACGCTGCTTCCACTGTCCCTCGATGCGCTCCACCGAGTCATCGCTCAGCCACCTGCGCTCGAAGCCCTCTCGCCGTCCGCTACGGATCCTCGACATCCATGGCCCAGCCTCCGCGATCCATCCCTCCACCCTTCCCCGCGTGAGCCATGGCCATGCGACCGCCTCGGCGTCATCCAGGGAGCTGGCGTTGAACTGGCCGAGGTGATAGGCCGCGAGCGCCAACCGCTCTTGTGACCAAACGGTTGGGCCTTCGTCGGGCAGGTCCTCCAGCCAGAGTGCGATCTCGGAGTCGTCACCCTCGTCGATGCGCCAGCATCTTGGGGCCACGAGCCCGCCGCCCAGGCGATCGAGCCGGCCGGAGGCATAGGCCTCGGCTTCCCGTCGCCAGAATTGGATCGTGCGCGGGTCGTCCCGCGGTGGTGGAGCCAACGATCCGACGTTGACGGGCTTGTTCGTGAGCACCTTGACGATGACCGACCAGTCGGTCGGGCCCGATGGAGCCTGGACCACGCCACGGACGCGCTGCACCCCGGCGGTGAAGCCGATCTCGCCCGAGGCGCCGCCACCGATGGGCTCGATCGACCAATGCTGGAGTCCGGCGCCTGCGTCGCCGATGATCCGCCTGGCCACGTCCTCGACGACGCTTGGCTCGAGCTGCATGGGTCATCCCTCTCTCGATGCCCCCCATCGATGGATGCCTGATTCTGTGTGCAGGGTCAAGGATGGCCACCCACCGCAGCTACTCGTCCGCGTTTGGCCAGCTCCTGCCCACTCTGGCCAGGCTGGGCACCGCGGTCGCCGGACCATTAGGCACGATGGCCAGCGTCGGCATCCCGACCTTGGGCCGATTCTGAGAGGTCCCGATCGAAGGTCGAGTCCCACTCGTCACGACCGGCGCATCGTGTGGGTGTGAGATGGTCGCATGCTCGACCTCGGCGAAGGAGCCCAAGCTCGTCATGGCCAGTGGTGGGCTTGGGTACCATCGGAACCGATGCAGCTTGTCGATGGTCGACCGGTGTACTCCGCGACCGACCTGGTGGGGTTCCTCGCGTGTGGGCACCTCACCGACCTCGAGCGCTCCGCGCTCGCGGGCCTCACGGACCGACGCCATCGGGGTGACCCGGAGCTCGACGCCATCGCCGAGCGCGGCCGGCAGCACGAGCAGCGCTACCTCGAGGCGCTCCGGGCCGCCGGGCGTATGGTCGTGGACCTCGACGTCGGCGAGCATCCCCGCGACCGGGGCGAGCGCTATCGCTTGCTGGCCGAGCGGACGCGCCGCCGTATCAGCGACGAGGTCTTCCGTCGCATGCGCCTGGACGAGCACCTTCAGACGGCCACCCAGGCTCCTGCGGTGATCGCGGCTTGACATAGGAGCTTCACATCGCTCTGGGGTCACCACGAAGGGCCACCCTGGGGACGCTCAGGGCAGGACCATGTTGCTGCCCTACGGGCTGCGTCCCATCAGGCGATAGGGCGATGCCATCGCGAGTCTGGGACGCGAATCGGCACTAGCCAATCACGCCGGACGGCCACTCCTCGCAGAAGTAGTAGTCGTGGTTGGGTATCACGACGTCGGCAATCTGCTTGACGCGCCGTGACGCCGCCAGCCACTCACCAAGATCCCAGTACGCGCCCGGCGGCCAGTCGAGTTCCATGTTCTTGTAGTTGTAGAAGAGATCCCCCACGATCGCTGTCCGACCCACGCTCGTATCGGCAAGGACGACCATGCTTCCGGGCGTGTGGCCGCCGACGCGGACGAGGTCGAGGCCCGGCTCGACTCGCATGTCGCCTTCGATGCAGTCGAGGCGCTCGACGATATCGAGAGCGTGGTGACGGAACTCGGGATAGAAGAAGACACTCGCCATCGGAGGTGCTAGGAACCAGGCCAATTCCTCGCGCTGCACGATGAAGCGCGCGTTCGGGAACAGCGAGGCGTTGCCGACATGATCGACGTGCAGGTGGGTGAGGATGACCACCTCGACATCCTCGGGTTTGACGCCCAGGCGACCCAAGTGAGAGCGAGGATCATGCTTGTCAGGGTCGTGGTACCAGCGTTGCTTCGCCCCGTAGGCCTCGGTCACGGCTTCGGCCTCGTCACAGACGGCCTGATTGGTACCCGTGTCAATGACTGTTGGCCGCTTGGCTCCCTCCACAAACCAGAAGGGGACCGGCACCATAGTTCCGGCGCCGACGGAGCCGTCCGCTCGCTCGATGCGATCCTGGTAGCCGTGGGGTGTCACCCGGCCCCCGGGGGCTCGCGGGTTGGCACCAGCGCCGAGCAGGCTGGTGCCGAGGGCGACTTCGATTTCGCCCGTGTTCAGCCAGTGGATTCTGAAGCTCATCGCAACATCCCCATACGTTGACGGTGGGCGGTGCAACCACCGCCCACCGTCTGGATCTCGGTCGGGTGGAACCTAGGCGTCCTCACCGTACTTTGCGAAGTAGTCAACCAGGATCTCGTCGTAGATGTAGGCATCATCCACATCCAGAGGATCGGAGACGACGCCCTGCGCACGGTAGTAGTCATCCACGAATTGGAGTCGATCCCTCCAGTAGCGTGAGCCGTCCTCGTCAACCATGAGATCGAACGCAGCTCGCCCAGTGGACGGGAAGAACTCGATGTTGTTCCACAGGTTGTCGAGCGCTTCGTACGTCATCGTCGAGCCCGTCTTGACATTGAGATGGTCGAGAATCTGTGGAAAGGCCTCCTCCGGATTCTGCTCGATGTACTGAAGGGTGAGGAATGTGCCGCGGGCGAAATCGACGAGCGCCTCGCGATTGTCGTTAGCCCAATCCTCGGTCGCGGAGAAGCCGCACTGGATGACCGCCTCGGGACCGAGGTCCTGAGCCGTCACGAGCACGCTCATGCCCTCCTGGTCGACCAACCGGAAGCGGTGAGGCAGACCGCCGAGGTACGCGTCACCGGTCCCGGCCAGGTATGCCGCCAGCC
>CAYZDQ010000416.1:0-3151 GCA_964476955.1 uncultured Anaerolineaceae bacterium | reverse complement strand
ATCTCGCCCTCCTCGGTCGGGACCACCAGCTCCAGGTGAGCGCCGCGAGCGCCAAGGCTCAGCGATCCCACCGTCAGGAAGCGACCACGCAGCCAGGATGCCCGGCAGTGGTCACGGGCGTGGCTCCAGTCGAAGGTCGGGGGCTCGGCACTCCCCTCCCCGGGCGAGCCTTCGGCCAGCCGCACCGCCAGGCGCGCCACGACCGGAGAACGCGCGTGCCCCTGGGCGGCCGCGCCCAGCCCGGCTCGCTCTGCCTCGCGGCAGCAGGTTCGTGGCGGGTCGATCGCGGCCAGCTCGGCGCGGACCGCCTGGACCAGCTCGCGCTCGCGCGGGTCAGCCATGCCCTGCGGTCAGGCGCTGCGCACCGGCGCCATCGGTCGGGCCGACGGTCGCTCATCGAGCAATCGCACCAGTGCTCGCGTGAGGCGCTGTGGATCGTGGCTGTGGGCGTTCTGCGGATCGACCACCGCAGCCAGCTCGAGGCGCGGACGGGTCTCGTCCAGCGGCAGGTCGATGCGCACCGGCTCCGCAGGGTAGCCCGGCGGCACGCGGGCACTGGTGTCGTCGTTGGCCAGGACCACGTCGATGAGGTGGCCCACGTCGTGCGCGGACAGCGCGGCCACGTGCTCCGAGAGCGTGTAGCCCTCCGTCTCGCCCACCTGCGTGGCCACGTTGGCGACGTAGACCCGCAGGCCGCGCGCAGCTTCGAGCGCGGAACGGATGCCCGGCACCAACAGGCTCGGCAGCAGGCTGGTGTAGAGGGACCCTGGGCCGAGCACGATGAGCTCAGCGCTCCCGATGGCCTCGACCGCCTCGTGGCAGGCCTCCACGCTGGCGGGGCTGAGCCAGACCCGGCGGATGCCGCGCGAGCGGCCGATGCGTGACTGCCCTTCGAGCACGGAACCGTCGGCCAGCTCGGCATTGAGGTTGAGCGCCTCGCCGGCCACCGGCACGACCTGCCCGCGGACCGCGAGCACGCGGTTAGCGCCTCGTACACCCTCCTCGAAATCGCCGCTGATGTCGGCCATGGCTGCGATGAGCAGATTGCCCAGCGCATGACCGGCCACGCCGGGCTCGGCCTCGCTCGAGGGGAAGCGGTACTGCATCAGGCTGCCCATGGCGGGCTCGGCATCGGCCAGGGCGGCGATGCAGTTACGGATGTCGCCGACCGGCGGCACACCCAGCTCCGCACGCAGCTTGCCGCTGGAGCCGCCGTCGTCGGCCACGGTCACGACCGCGGTGATGTTGCTGCTGACCTCCTTGAGCCCCCGCAGGAGGGTCGACTGACCCGTGCCGCCGCCGATGGCCACGACCCGCGGGCCACGGGCCAGCGAGCGTTTCTGATAGACCAGCTCCACCAACGGCTCCCGGCGTGCGGGGAAGGGCTCCAGCAGCGCGTTGAGCAGCCGCCACAGTCCGTAGAGGAACACGGCCGCGCCGATGAAGACGACCGCGATGGGGCGCAGCGGATCGGGCAGGAAGTTGAGGCTCACCAGCTCGAACAAGCGGCCGCCCACGCTGTCGGCCGGGACCTCGCGGAAGAGGATGCGGATGAGGAGCGCACCGGCGGTGGCGAGGATGGTCAGGCCGATCAGCATCAGCAGCAGCCAGCGCTTGACGCCCATGCCCGGGCGTAGCCAGCGTCGCAGCCGGCCCAGGCGGCTCCCGCCCCCCGGTCGGGTCATCGGCGTCTCTCGAGCTCGCGATGCCAGACGTTGACCGGGCCCATGTGCAGCGCTTCCAGCTGCTTGGCGAGGGCCTCCCCGATGGCCACCGAGCGGTGGAAGCCGCCGGTGCAGCCGACGGCGATGGTCAGACGCGTCTTGCCTTCGGCCAGGTAGGCCGGGATGACCGTGGCGAAGAAGCTGTCGAGGTGCGCCAGGAACTGCTCGGTGATGGGCTGCCCCAGCACGAACTCGCGTACGGCTTCGGTCTGGCCCGAGTGCTCGCGCAGCTCCGGGCGGTAGAAGGGGTTCTCCATGAAGCGCACGTCGAAGACGAGGTCGGCCTCCAGGGGCACGCCGTACTTGAAGCCGAAGGTGATGACCTGCAGCGACAGCTGCTCGGGACCCGGCTGCGCCCCCAGCGCGGTGATGATGCGCTCGCGCAGCTGCTTGAAGGCCAGCCCGGACGTGTCGATGGTGGTCTGGGCCCGCTCACGGATCTCATCGAGCATCACGCGCTCACGGGCGATGGCGGACTGCACGCCGTCGTTCTGGTCGTCGAGCGGATGACGGTGACGGGTCTCCGAGTAGCGCCGTACGAGCACCTCGTCGCTGGCCTCGAGGAATATGATCTGCGGCTCGATGTCACGGCCGTGAAGCGCGCCCAGCGCGGCCGCGAGGGCCATGGGGGCGTCACCGGCACGGACGTCGAGCACGATGGCCACGCGGTCGTAGCGCACCGGATCGTTGGCCACCAGCTCCGCCAGGTCGCGCAGCAACTCGGCGGGCACGTTGTCCACGACGGTGAAGCCGAGATCCTCGAAGATCTTGCTCGCGGCTGTCTTGCCGGCACCCGACAGGCCGGTGACGATGGCCACATGCTGGTTTCCGGGCCCGTGCGCGGGCGCCAGCTGATCAGGCATCGGTCTCGCTCCTGCGCCGGCGGCGCTGCAACAGGAAGATCGTGAACTCGTAGAGGGCATACATCGTGGCCGAGAGCACGAGCGGGCTGATGGGGTCACCACCAGGAGTGGCGACCACGGCGAAGATGACCACGCCCAGGAGCACGTATCGGCGCATGGAGCGCAGCTGATCCACGTTCAGGATGCCCAGCCGGTCGAGGAAGATGAGCACGATCGGGAACTGCATCACCAGCCCGAACAGCAGGAACATGATGGTCACGAAGCTGAAGTACGCCTCTGCGCTGGGCAGCGCGGTCAGCGAGCCCTCGATCTCGAAGCCGAGGAGGAACTCCACCGCGTACGGCAGCGTGATCCAGGCGACCAGGGCACCGAGCATGAAGAAGACCACCGTCATGGGGATCCAGGGCAGGGCCGCCCGGCGCTCGCCCGGCAGCAACCCGGGGGCCACGAACGCCCACACCTGGTAGAGGATCACCGGCAGAGCCAACAGCACGCCCACGATCACGGCCACGCGCAGGAAGACGAAGAAGCCACCACCGACGGTGAGGAAGACGACCTCGTTGT
>CAYZDQ010000415.1:0-3157 GCA_964476955.1 uncultured Anaerolineaceae bacterium | reverse complement strand
GTACCGGAACCCAGGACTACCGTCTAGCTACTTCTGCAAGACACCACTAGCTCGCGCGTCCGCACCTGCAGATCGAAGACGAGCCCGGCTCGCCCGACGGCATCGAGGCCGCGGCGCACGTCGGCCCGTC
Source organism: uncultured Anaerolineaceae bacterium (assembly GCA_964476955.1). Lineage (GTDB taxonomy): Bacteria > Chloroflexota > Limnocylindria > Limnocylindrales > CSP1-4 > JAFMJV01. The sequence continues at coordinate 3,027 of CAYZDQ010000415.1, read as the reverse complement.
GCAGCCACTCGGGGTCGGGCTCGTCGTGCACCCGGTGGCGAAGACCGACGAGCTGCTCCCCGCCGGGTCCCTCGCGCAGCCACTCGATACGCTCGGCCACGTCAGTAGCCGTAAGGTCGACCCAGCCCACGACGCCCTGGACGAAGGGCGCGCGCGCTCCCAGCGACAGCAGGTCGGCGGTCTCCTCCTCGGACGGCAGGGTCTGCACCAGCACCGAGCCGGTCATCTCCTCCCGCGTCAGCTCGGGCAGGAACTCATCTGGACCGTAGCTCCGGCGCAGCGGGGCGAAGGCATCCACCAGCCACGGGTAGTCGCGAGACGCGGGATCCCAAAAGTTGTGGTGGGCATCGATGACAGGGGGAGTCAGCATCTGGTCGACCTGCCGGAGGAGGCCCACGTTGGGCCCCGCTCCCTTGCTACTCCGAGGGCATCACTTCCCTCCCTGCAGCGCGTTCGAGCGCGTTCCGCTGCCGTTGGCCCGTAGGGTAGCGCCCATGTCCAGCCCGACGCCCGGTGAGACTGTCGGAGGTGACCGTCTAGCCGCGCGAGCGCACCTCGCCGCGCAAGCTGGTGATGGACCAACCCCAACGGTACGTGCCGGCACCGACGAGGTAAGACTCGATGGTGTCCGGGCCGCACGAAGCCGTGCCCACGCCACGATGGGCAGCGTCGATGTGGACGACCGTCTCGGTGCGCGGTTCGAGCTCCTCGAGGTGCTCGGCCGCCTCCAACTCCCCCGCCGTGAAGCGGTTGGCGGAGACCTGCGAGGGCGCATCCATGGTCAGGCGGACACCGTCGCCGGCAGCGTCGGTCAGCTCCAACCAGCGAACGCCAGCGCGGCCGCCGGCCTCCTGGGGCCAGAGGTACGGCACGAAGAGCTCATCGATGGGTGCGGACCAGCGACCGACGAGGCCGGATCGTGCGCGGTCCGGATACGTCTCGTGTGGCCCGAGGCCGTACCACTCGGCGTTCACCAGCCCCGGTGCCACCAGCAGCACGGTGCCCACGCGCGGCAGGTCCTCGAGCTCGGGTGGGATCTCGACCTCCTCGGCCACGTGGACCCCGCCGGCGGCGAGCGGCGTCAGCGTCTGTCGATGGTCGACCGTGGCCTGGCCCACGCGCCACTTGCGGCTGACCCGCGTGATGGCGCCGTCCTGCTCCACGCGCGCGGTGCCCGGCTGCGGGTCCGGCAGACCCTGGGCGGTCCAGCGTTCGGTCAGCCCGGCCATGCGGTCGTTGTCAGTGGTAGCGCGGAAGAGCGCGAGGGCCGGCGGTACGGACAGCAGCGGGTGCACGACGTTGCCCTCGGGATCGAGGCGGAGCGGTGCGTCCGCCTGCTCCAGGAGCGGACGCTCGGATGACTCGGGCTCGACGAGCGGCACCTGGTCCCAGCACACCTCCGTGCCCGCGGCTGCCCACGGCTCGTCCGCCGCGGTCTCGAAGTGGAAGGTGAGCCAGCGCTCGCCGGCCGCACCCCCCGGCTCTGCCCAGCCGGCCAGCGCCGCCTCGCCGGTCTCCCCGGGAGCGACCGCCGGCAGCTCGACCGCGCCCTCGGCCACGACCACGCCTTCATCCGCCAGCTCCCAGCGGCCGCGCAGCCAGCCGAGGTCACGGAAGTGCAGCTTGCTCGTGACGGCGATCGTGCCGGCGTCGGCATCGATCTCGGTGACTCGCACCGGCGCGTTGAGATGCTGCGCCTCACGCATCGCGGGCTTGGGCGAACGGTCGGGCCAGGCCAGCCCATCGGTTACGAAGGGACCGTCGTGCGGCTCTTCGCCGAAGTCTCCGCCGTAGGCCCAGCGGGTCGTACCATCCGACAGCTCCTGCACCAGGCCGTGGTCTCGCCACTCCCAGATGTAGCCGCCCTGCAGGCCCGACGTGGACTCGATGGCGTCCCAGTACTCCGCGAGCGTGCCGTTGCCGTTGCCCATCGCGTGCGAGTACTCACACATGATCAGCGGCCGATCCTGCCGGCCGGACTCGGCGAACTCGACGATGGTGCTGATGGCGGGGTACATGGGGCAGACGAAGTCGGTGACCCGGGCGCCGCCGGCGTAGTCGAAGCGGATGGCGCCCTCGTAGTGCAAGGGGCGAGTGGGCTCGTGCCGGCGCACCCAGGCTGCCGCGGCCTCGTGGTTGGAGCCGTAGCCACTCTCGTTGCCCAGGGACCAGGCGATGACGCAGGGGTGGTTGCGGTCACGCAGGACCATGCGCGAGACACGTGCGACCCACTGTCCCAGGTAGCGCTGGTCGTCACACATCACCGCTTGGAAGGCATGCGTCTCGATGTCCGCCTCGTCGACCACGAAGAGGCCGAGCTCGTCCGCCAGGTCGAGGAAGGCCGGGTCGTTGGGGTAGTGCGACGTGCGCACCGCATTGAAGCCATGGCGCTTCATGGCCACGATGTCCGCGCGCATGGCCTCGCGCGAGACGACGCGACCGGTGTGGGGGGCGAAGTCATGACGGTTGACCCCGCGGATGAGCACGCGCTGTCCGTTGATGAGTAGGTCCCGCCCTACGATCTCGACGCGGCGGAAGCCGACCCGGACCGTAGTGGCGTCGGCGACCGTGCCGTCCGGCCGGCGCAGTCGCACCTCCAGCTCATAGAGGCGCGGGGTCTCGGCCGACCAGGGCACGATCTCGGAAACCTCCGCGGTCATCGTCACCGAGCCCGTGCGTGCCGGCTCCAGGTGTGGCTGCAGCTCCGCCCAGCGGTCGGCCTGGTCACCCATGCCCTCGGGGCCGTACAGCTCGTGGCGGCGGATGACGGCGCGGCCACCCGGGTCAGTAGCCCAGTGCGGCAGCTCGAAAGCGGCGGGCGTCCCAGCCAGGGCCACGTCCGTACCGGCCAGCTGAGCCTCCACCGCCCAGCCCTCGGCGAGCGTCCGCTCCACGCCGCCCAGCTGGACCTCGATCTCGAGGCTGCCGGTGCGGCCATCGGCGGCCAGACCGGCCGTGGCCGCGACATCGCCAAGGAAGACCGGCTCGGTGGCGCCTGCCTCGAGCCGGTCGTCGAGCCAGCGCCAG
>CAYZDQ010000414.1:0-3171 GCA_964476955.1 uncultured Anaerolineaceae bacterium | reverse complement strand
GACGCCCAGGAAGCTCAAGCTGCCGGCGCGCCAGAAGCCCGGCGGATACCAGACCCCCGACTACAGCAAGGCCAACTTCGTGCCGCCGGTCTGGCCCAGGCAGGAGTAGCCAGACCGGCCAACTGTGAGCACAGGGTCATGAGCGGATGACCCAGACGGCAGCGGGGCTACCGGCCCAGGGGCGGGGCCTCGAGAAGTGGGTGCCCGGCATCCGCTCTGCGCGAACGTATCAGCGTCAGTGGCTGCGTCGCGACCTGATCGCGGCGGTCGTCCTCTCGGCGTTGCTGGTGCCGCAGGGCATGGCCTACGCCGAGCTGGCTGGGCTGCCGGCCATCACCGGCCTGTACACGACCGTCGTGTGCCTGGTCGCCTACGCCGCCTTCGGGCCATCGCCATACCTGATGCTGGGGCCCGACTCATCGCTGGGACCGATCATCGCGGCTATCATCCTGCCGCTCGCCGCGGGCTCGATGGAGCGAGCCGTGGGCCTGGCCGGGGCGCTGGCCCTGATCGTGGGCGCCATCGCCATCGGGGCGGGCCTGGCCCGGCTCGGGTTCGTCTCCGACCTGCTCTCGCAACCGGTCCGCCTGGGGTACATGGCAGGCCTGGCTGTGGTCATCATCGTGGGCCAGTTGCCGCAGCTCTTCGGCTTCGACATCGACGGCGGCAACGTCCTGGTCGACCTGCGCGAGTTCGTGGCCGGTCTGGACCAGACGAACGTCTACGCGCTGGGCATCGGCCTGCTGGCCCTGGTCATCATCCTCGGCCTCAAGCTCTGGCGTCCGACCCTGCCGAGCATCCTCATCGGCGTCTTCGTGACGCTCGTCCTATCGGCGGTGCTCGACCTGGCGGCGCGCGGCGTCGAGGTGGTCGGCGTGCTGCCGCAGGGCTTTCCCAGGCCCTCGCTGCCCGCCATAGAGCTCAGCGACCTGCCGCTGCTCGTCGGCGGCGCCATCGGCATCACGCTCGTGGCGGTCGGGGACACGGTCTCGGTCTCCGCCGGGTTCGCCTCCAAGCGAGGCACGGAGGTCGACACCGACCAGGAGATCGTGGCCATCGGCACCGCCAACGTCGCGGCCGGCTTCTTCCAGGGCTTCCCGGTGAGTACCAGCAGCTCGCGTACGGCCGTGGCCGACCAGGCTGGTGCCAAGACCCAGCTGACGGGCCTGGCGGCAGCGGTGCTGGTGCTGGCCATGCTGCTCTTCGTACCCGGCATGGTGCAGTGGCTGCCCATGTCCGTGCTGTCGGCAGTGATCATCGTGGCCGGCGCGACACTGCTCGCCCGCATCGGGATCCGGCGGCTCTGGCAGGTGCGCCGAAGCGAGTTCACGGTCGCGGCGATCTGCTTCCTGGGCGTGGCCCTGGTGGGCGTGCTGGAGGGCATCGTCATCGCCGTGGTCGTGTCGATGCTGCAGATCTTCATCCGTGCCTGGCAGCCCTACTCCGCGGTCCTGGGCAAGCCGCGGGGTGTGCCCGGCTACCACGACCTGACTCGCTATCCGGATGCGGTGGTGGAACCGGGGCTCGTGCTGTTGCGCTGGGACGCGCCACTCTTCTTCGCCAACTCCATCATCTTCCGTGACCGCGTGCGCAAGCTGGTGCTGGCCACCGAGCCCGTCCCGCGCTGGGTGCTCATCGCGGCCGAGCCCATCACCGACATCGACACGACCGCGGCGGACATGCTGGTCAAGCTCGATGAGGAGCTCAATGCCGACGGTATCCATCTCGCCTTCGCCGAGCTCAAGGACCCGGTGCGCGACAAGATCGAGCGCTACAGCCTCTACGACACGATCGACCCCAACCACTTCTACCCGACCATCAAGTCGGCCATCAAGGCCTTCCGCGAGGAGGCCAGCGGCGAACCGATCTCAGCCGGACAGCCTGACCGCGGGTGACCCCGACGAGCCGGCTGTGGCACAGTCGGAGCCATGACCACCGAGTTCCGCGGTGACGCGGTCAAGCCCACGAACATCCACGCCGACCGTCCGGCACGCACGCTCATCATCGAGTGGGCCGACGGCCATGGCAGCACCTATGACCTCACGGCCCTGCGCTGGCTCTGCCCGTGCGCCTTCTGCCGCGGCGAGGCGGGTCAGCCCGGTTGGCTCGACTCGAATCCCACGCTGACCGAGCCGCAGCTGGAGCTGAGCGACGTGACGCTGGTGGGCCACTACGCCCTCCAGCCCCACTGGGCCGACGGCCACAACAGCGGCTTCTACTCCTTCGAACACCTGCGCCGCAACTGCCCCTGTGCCGAGGACTCGGCACGCCGGCTGGCGGAGGAGACACTGGGCCAAGACGCGCCTGCGCACGCCCACGACTGAGGCCCAGACGGCCGGCCTCATCAAGCCGTGTTGACCATCGTCCCCTATCGGTGGATACCGGGGCCCTGATAGCATCGAGGACGTGACCACGACCAGCGAGACCGCACGCCCTCGAACCGGACCGCGCAAGCGCCGCGAGCCAGGCTTCCCGTTCATCACGCGGGAGCTCAGCTGGCTCGATTTCAACGAGCGCGTCCTGTACCAGGCGGAGGATGCGCGCAATCCTCTGCTCGAGCGCGTCCGCTTCCTCTCCATCTTCACCAGCAACCTCGACGAGTTCTTCCAGGTCCGTGTCTCGGGGCTGATGCAGCAGGTCGCGGCAGGCCACTCCAGGCCCACGCCCGACGGTCTCTCGGCCAGCCAGAAGCTCGACCGCATCCGCGGGCGAGTGCTGCAGCTGCAGGCGCAGCACTCAGACATCTGGGATGACGTCCGCGAGGAGCTGACGGCAGAGGGCATCCGCATCATCGCGCCCGAAGAGTGGGCTCGCCACAACGAGCTGCGTGAGCGCTTCATCGACGAGATCTTCCCGGTGCTGACCCCGCTCGCGGTCGACCCCTCGCACCCGTTCCCCTACATCAGCGACCTCTCGCTGTCCCTGGCGGTGACGGTGCGTGACCCGGCCAGTGGGGAACGCCGCTTCGCGCGAGTCAAGGTGCCCCCGGTCCTGCCGCGCCTGGTAGAGGTCGCGCCACGCACGTACGTGCAGCTCGAGCGCATCATCGCGGCCAACATGGACGTGCTCTTCCCGGGCATGGAGGTGGAGTCCCACCACCTCTTCCGCGTGACCCGCAACGCCGACCTCGACATCGAGGAGGACGAGGCGGACGACCTGCTCATGGCCATG
>CAYZDQ010000413.1:0-3174 GCA_964476955.1 uncultured Anaerolineaceae bacterium | reverse complement strand
ATGGTCACGCCCGGCGACGCCGCCACCGTAGCCGTGGAGCCGCGCTCAGGCGTGCGCTGGTCGGTCCACGTGCGACGTCAGGGGGACGAGGTCTCGATCACCTCCGACGCGGCGCCCGACGGCACACTCGTGTGGGTCCGGAGCCCGCAGGGAGATCGACAGATAGCGCTTTCGGGCGGCTCGGCGAGGGTGCGACTCGACGGGTCCCGGCAAGGGGGACACCGGTGAGCGGGTCGCTGGTCGACGTCAGCCTCGAGGTCATCGCCGCGAACCAGGCGCCGACCGGTGCCTACGTGGCCGCCCTGGGCTATGACACCTACGCCTACAGCTGGCTTCGTGACGGTGCCTTCGTCGCCGCTTCGATGGATGCCTTCGGGCGATCCGAGAGCGCCGCGGCATTCCACGGCTGGGTCGCGCGCACGGTCGAGCGTCATGCCGCCAAGGTCGTGGCTCTCGAGCGCGAGCTGGCAGACGCGGGCAGCTCGGCAGCCGATCCGCTGCAGCTGCTGGATGAACGCCTCACGCTGCACACCAGGTTCACCGCCGACGGTGCCGAAGGCGATGAGGCCTGGGGTGACTTCCAGCTCGATGGCTACGGCTTCTGGCTCACGAGCCTGGCCTCACATCTGGCACGAACCGGGGGTTCGGCCGCGCCCTACGCCAACGCCGTCGACCTGGTGCGCCGCTATCTCGAGCTGGCCTGGGAGCGCCCCTGCTACGACAGCTGGGAGGAGTATCCGGGCCGACGGCACGTGACTACCTGGGCCGCGATCGCACGGGGACTCCTCGCGACCGACGGAGTGGCCGGCGGCGGATCGTCGCCTGCTCCGGATCGGATCCTGACCCGCCTCGCGGAGCTGGGGCGACCGGACTCGGTGCTGCGCAAGTTCGTGCCGGGTGAAGCGCCGGTCCCGGTGGCCAGCGCGACGGACGGCTCGGCGCATGCCGTGGCCGGCCACGAACGCCCTGGGCGACCGCTGCAAGCGGACGCCATCGATGGCAGCAGCCTGCTGGTGCTCGGTGCCTTCGGCCCCTTCCCGCCCGACGCTGAGGTGGTGTCAGCCACGCTGCGGGCGGTGGACGCCACCCTCGTCGTCGATGGTGGCGTACATCGCTATCTCGACGACGAGTACTACGGTGGCGGCCTGTGGGTCGTGCTGGCCGGTGCCCTTGCGGTCGTCGTGGCGCCGCGCGATCGAGCCCGAGCGCAGGCGATCATCGCCTGGATCGAGGCCCAGGCCGACGAGCAAGGGCATCTTCCCGAGCAGGTCGCGAGCGAACTCCGTTCGCCGGCCTCCGAGACTGCCTGGATCGAACGCTGGGGTCCCCCCGCCCGACCGTTGCTGTGGTCGCATGCGATGTACCTGCTGGGCGTCGACGCGGTCCGTGAGGCTGGTTTGCCGGCCTCGTAACGCTCCCGCAACCGCGACACAAGACGGCCGTGACTCCCGCTCGGGACGCGGCCGTCTATCATCTGTAGGTAATCGCGCCGCGGGCCGCCGCCCGCCGCAAGGGAGAGGGCTCATCACCAGCAACTTGTCGGCCGTCTGCGTCGGACGGTCGTCGACATGTAACGTCCACGTCCCCATGGGGACCCAGGGGGCTGGTGTACCCACAGCGCGAAGGCAGGTCGCCTGATGCCGGCCAGCGTGATCGTCGGCCTGCAGTGGGGTGACGAAGGCAAGGGCAAGGCCGTCGACCTCCTTAGCGAATCGGTCGAGATGGTCGTCCGCTTCCAGGGCGGCGACAACGCCGGTCATACCGTCGTCGTGGGTGACGAGGTCTTCAAGCTCCACCTCGTGCCCAGCGGTGTGCTCCACGAACACATCACTCCGGTCATCGGCAACGGCGTCGTGGTCAACCCGCGCACGCTCATCAACGAGATGGACATGCTCGCGGAGCGTGGGATCGACACCTCACGGATCCGTGTCAGCCGGGCGGCGCACGTGATCATGCCCTACCACATCGCTCTGGACGGAGCGGCCGAAGCCCACCTCAGCGGCAACGAGATCGGCACCACCCGGCGCGGGATCGGCCCTGCCTACGCGGACCGCGCCTGGCGCGCGGGCGTGCGCATGGAGGACCTGCTCGACCCGGTCGCGCTGCGGCGGCGGCTGGCGCTGGTCCTGCCCGAGCGCAACGCTATCCTCCACGAGTCTTACGGTCAGCCGGCCTTCGACATGGATGAGCTGCTGGCTGAGGCCGCCACCTGGGCCGAACGACTGCGGCCGCACATCGTCGACACGGCCAACCTCGTGCAGGACGCCCTGGCGGAGGACAAGCACGTCATCCTCGAGGGCGCCCAGGGCACCTTGCTCGACCTCGACCACGGGACCTACCCCTTCGTCACCAGCAGCAACCCCATCGCCGGCGGCGCCACCACCGGCGGCGGTGTGGGCCCGCTACAGATCGATCATGTGCTGGGCATCATCAAGGCCTACTCGACTCGCGTCGGCGCCGGTCCCTTCCCGACCGAGCTCGACGACGAAGCCGGTCGCTACCTGCTGGAGAAGGGCCACGAGTTCGGCACCACCACCGGCCGCCAGCGTCGCTGCGGCTGGCTCGACGCGGTGCCCCTGCGCTACTCGGTGGCGGTCAACAGCGTCAGCGACCTGATGGTCAACAAGCTCGACATCCTTAGCGGCCTCGAAGAGCTGCGCATCGCCACCAGCTACCGCGTCGACGGGGCCGAGGCTCGCTGGCCGCTGGCACTGGCCGACCTCGAGCGTGCGCAGCCGGTGTACGAGACCTTCCCCGGTTGGGAGGAAGACGTCTCCGGCGCGCGCTCCATGGACGACCTGCCGGCCAACGCGGTCGCCTTCGTCGATGCCATCGAGCGGGCCGCGGGCGCGCCGGTGGCCATCGTCAGCGTCGGTCCCGAACGGACGCAGACGATCGAGCGCCAACCCTTCCACCAGCGACCCCGGGGGTAGTCATGATCGAGCGCTACACGCTGCCGGAGATGGCCGCGCTGTGGGCCGACCGCAGCCGCTTCGAGCACATGCTCCGCGTCGAGATCGCGGTGCTCAACGCCCTGGCCGAGGCCGGCGAGGTGCCCGCCGAGGCCGTGGCCGTGGTCGAGGCACGGGCCACGGTCGACATCGACCGCATCAACGAGCTCGAGCGCACCACGGACCATGACGTCGTGGCCTTCGTGACCCAGGTGGCCGAGAC
>CAYZDQ010000412.1:0-3179 GCA_964476955.1 uncultured Anaerolineaceae bacterium | reverse complement strand
ATAGAATCGGGAGGACTCACCCACCCCAGGAGAACCGACGAGCATGACCGACACACAGAAGACCACCATCGACCGCTGGCTCGAAGAGCGCTGGCTGGGACAGGCCAAGTGCCCCGCAGGCCACAGCGATTGGGCGGTGGCGCCGACGATGTCCTTCATGCCCGGTTTCGCGATCACCGAGAACGGACCCAAGATCGTCCACGAGAACGGCTTCACCTTCGTGCCGGTCACGTGCACGACGTGCGGCTACGTGGCGCTCCTCGACGCCAAGACCATCAGCGCCGGCGGGTAGGCCTCAACCGGCCTGGTTTGCCTCGACGTAGGCATCCACGGCCATCGGCAGCACCTCCAGCGGCACCGAGCCGTGGCGCAGGACGGCATCGTGGAAGGCAGCGACCTCGAAGTCATCACCCAGCGTGGCGCCTGCTTCGTCGCGCAAGCGCAGGATCTCCAGCATGCCGATGAGGTAAGCCGGCGCCTGCCCGGGCCAGACGATGTAGCGATCGACCTCAGACGCAGCCCAGCCCTCTGGGAGGCCCTGCTCCACGAGATAGGCGATCGCCTCGAAACGCGACCAGCCAAGTGCGTGGATGCCAGTGTCCGCCACGGCGCGGGCAGCTCGTAGCAGATCCATGCGCAGTCGACCGATGTTCCCGAGTGGGTCATCCTCGTAGAGTCCGGCTTCATACGCCAGACGTTCCGCGTACAGTGCCCAGCCCTCCGCATAGCCCGTGAACGTCGCCGCTCGCTGCAGCAGCTCCGACCGATCCTCGTCCGACCGCAGTGGCACCACCGGCATCCCGCCGCTGGCGGCGCCGATGGCGCGAGCGAATCCGAGTCCAGCCACATCGATCCCAGCTGCGCCGAGCGCGTCGGTGAGCTCCGCGCGGACACGCTCGATCTCCGCCAGGCCGATCTCGTGCACGTCGGTGGGCGTCAGCGACGTGGTCAGGTGGTGGCGTAGGGCGGCGGCGTAGTAGTCGTCGCCCCCGGGGTGGTGAAGCACGCCGGGCTGTGTGTCGGCTCGCACCTCCGCCCCGGCCACGACACGGGCCAACTCGGATGCTGCCGGCACGATGCTGCCGCGGACCGAGTCCTGTGCCTCCCCGACGATCCGCTCATGCTCAAGGCCGTCGAGCCCCAGCGGCTCGAGTCGCACGCGCAGGTCTCCCACCAGGGCGTGGCTCTCCGCCGCGTCGACGAGCTGGCCGATCTGCCAGGAGGCGATGTCCAGGCCGCGCTTCGTGGGCAGGTTGCCTGCCTCCTCGTTGCGGACGACCGCCGTCGATACCTGCCGCAGCTGATCGCCCGCGGCCCACAGGCGTTGAACGTAGGTTTCCGCATCCGTGGCTTCGTCGAGCGGATGGATGTCGGCCATGAACTCGGGCATGTTGGCGTGGGCGCCAGTGATGAAGTTGACCGCGTACTCGTGGTCGGCGTATTCGCTCATGGTCACGATGTCGTCGAGGTACCAGCCCGCGACCGCGTGAGTGATCCTCTCGTCGGGCGCCAGCGCATCGATATCGACAGCGGCGAGCCGATCGAGGCCCTCCTGTGCGAGCCGCGCCGATTCGGCCAGGTACTCGGGAGAGAGGTCGTTCAGCCGGGTGTCGTCGAGGCCCAGCTCGGCGGAGAGCCCAAGGTCGGTGACCTCTTCCGGATAGCGAGCGAGCATCGTGCGCCCGACCTCATCGATGAGCGTCCCGAACGCGACCGGGTCAGCCGCGGCCGATGCCGTCGCGGGAAGTGCCAGCGGCACGGTGAGGACCGCGAGTAGTACACGACGGAGCATCGACGTCCCCTTTCGGCTGTCGGCGCACGATAGCAGGGGCCCACATGACCGCCGTGCCCGACCCCTGGCGGGGTGCGGGAACGTCTGGACGTCCGCGCGTCGAGGTCGAGCGGCTACCCGGACTGAGGGTGAACGGACACACCAGCGGTCCGAGCCAGCGCATCCTGCCCACGGTGTGGGTCAGAGGACCCCCGACGCGCCTTATCACCCCCAGGCCGGGTCGATCGACACGACAGCGGGCCCAGTTCGCGCCACGCGTGCCCGTTCACCCTGGGTGTGGGTAACGGGCCCGCTCATCCGCCGGCCGACAGGATCAGGCGAGCGTCTGGTCTGCTTCGGTGCTGTCGAGGATGCCGGCCCGCCGGCTGACGCGGAGCGCCAGCAGCGCCGCACCGGCACGCACGGCGGCGTCACCGTCGAGGTCTCGGCCCAGCAACGTCTCGATACGCTCGAGCCGATAGGCCACCGTGCGCGGCGCGAGATGGAGCCGCCGTGCGGCCTCCCGGATGTTCTGTCGCGAACCGAGATAGACCTCCAGCGTCTCGACCAGCTCCTCGCCCATGCGCGGATCGGCCAGCAAGGGCCCGAGCTCGTTCTCGATGACCGTGCGCACGAGGTGCGTGTCGAGCATGAACGTCGTCTCGAGGGCGAGTTCGCCGGGGTCGCCGATCCAGCCGCGCCGTCCAAGCGCTTCGGCGACCGTGGCGCTGTACTCGGCCTGGGTGAGCGCGTCGGACAGCGCCTCGATGCCTTCGACCGCCCCGGTGTCGATGGCCACGATGTCTTCGCCCACGACCTTCGGCAAGGCCTCGCGCAGGCGCTTCTCGCCGGCCCAATCGGCCTTGGCGAAGACGAGCACGCGGCCACGCCAGTCGAGCACGACCGGCAGACGGATGCCCGGCTTGGTGCGGTGGTGGGAGGCAGGTACCCGGATGCGCTTCTCCAGGTCGTCAACGAGGTCCTCGACCTGGTGCTCTTCCGAGGTCGGGACGTGGATGAGGATGAGGCGGTAGGCGTCGCCGGCAGATAGACCGTGTCGCTCGCTGCGCAGGCGGATGCGGGCGCGATCCTGCGGTGTGACCCGGGGCGCGGTGAGCAGCTCTTCCAGCACGGCACGCCGCCGCTCCGAATGAGCCGAAGCCAGCTCCAGCTCCACTCGGATGTAGCCCTCGCTGATGGCCGCGATGGCGTCATCGAGTCCACGCAGCAGGCGGTCGGCGAAGTCGAGGATGACTGCCCGGCCGATGTGCTCCGCGTGCATGACCGCTTCCCAGATGGCCCAGTTGAGCGAGAGGATGGCGTCGAAGACCCGCTCGGACGCCACGCCCTGGCGGGCCAGGTCTATGCCTTGCTCGCGCCAGTGGCCGAGCTGCTCAGGGGTCGGGAG
>CAYZDQ010000411.1:0-3181 GCA_964476955.1 uncultured Anaerolineaceae bacterium | reverse complement strand
GTCAACGTTCGTGCTCGAGGGCAACGAGCGGCCCACCCGACGGAGCTCGTCGAGGATGTCGGCGTTGAGCTCGTTGAGACGCTCCCGGTCGTGCCAACCCGCAGGACGGTAGCGGAAGCAGGCGATGGACAGCTGCGGCTCGGAGAGCAGCTCCAGCTCGTCTTCGGCACGGGCGCGGGCCGCCACGATGCGGGCGAAGTCGTTGTGGCGCCGCACTCGCTCGCGCATGCCCTCGGCGCCGATCTCCTTGAGCACCGCCCACACCGGGATGCCGCGCGTGGGCGTCGAGAAGTCGACGCCCCAGTCAGGCGTGCCGCCGCCGAGCGCACCCCAGGGGGACTCGGCGTCGCCGACGGGATCGACCACCTGGTTGCGCTCGCGGTCGTAGGCGCCGGGCTCGATGGTGAAGGCACGGCTCAGCATCTCGCCGTCCCGGCAGATGGCCAAGCCGGTACCGACCGGTGCCGCCAGCCACTTGTGCGGATCGACCGCGAACGAGTCGTAGAAGGCTCGGTCGCCGAAGGCCGGCTCCACCCGCTCATCGAGCACGCCCCAGCCGCCGTAGGCACCATCGACGTGGAACCAGATGTCGTGCTCGCGCGCCAGCTCCGCCATCTGCGGCAGCGGATCGACGATGCCGGTATTGACATCGCCGGCATTGCCCACGATGGCCATGGGAGTGCGGCCGGCCGCGACGTCCTCGCGGATGAACGCGGCCATCTGCCGCAGATCGGCGCGACGGTCACGATCGAGGTCCACGGTCCGCAGGTTGCGCCGACCCAGCCCCAGCACACCCATGGCCCGCGTGACCACGTGATGCGTCTCCGGGCTGGCGTAGATGCGCGGCTCGGGGATGGCGCTGATGCCGTCGAGAGCCGCGTCGATGCCGAGCTTCTCCGCGGCATGCTGGCGCGCCCCGCCGATACCCACGAGGTTGGCCGTGGAGCCGCCCGAGGTGAAAGTGCCCACATACGAGCTCGGGAATCCGAACAGCTCGATGAGCCAGCGCACCGCCATGGTGTCGAGGTGGTTGCCCGGCTGGAGCCACCAGCGCTGTGGGCTGATTACGGCCGAGGCCAGGTGGCCTGTCGCCGCGGTCGTGGAGGGTGCGGTCGTGACCCAGGAGGTGAAGCCCGGATGGCCGACGCGCAAGCCTCGCGGGATGACTACCTCCCGCAATAGCTCTAGCACGCGCTCGGTGCCGGCGCCCTGCTCGGGCAGCGGCTCGTCGAGCGCGCCCAGCCACTCGGAGCGGATCGATGAGCGGTCGGGTCCTTCGAAGCGGTTGAAGGCCTCGAGCGCCGGCAGGATGGCGCCGACGGCCTCGTCGAGCCGGTCGGTGCGAGCGACATCGGGATCGCCGCTGGGGCGCTCGGGGGCGCTGGGTCGGAAGGGGTCGGTCGGTCGGTCTGTCATGGCTCGGGGATTGTAGGCGCCGCGACCCCTCGACCGAGTACGCTTTCGACATGGAAGCGACCGCCATCCCCATCCTCGAGCTGGGGGTGGTCTTCCTCGCGGCTGCCGTGCTCGGGTTCATCGCCCGACGCCTTGGCCTGCCCGCAGTCATCGGCTACCTCATGGTCGGCCTGGTCGGCTTCCAGCTGCTGCCCGTGGGCAGCCGGCCCGACGAGGAGTACGTGCGCCTGCTGGCAGATGTGGGCGTGGTGCTGCTGCTGTTCGAGGTCGGCATCGAGCTCGACGTGGGCCGCCTCCGGCGCGAGCACCGTTCACTGCTGCTGGCCTCTCCCCTGCAGATCATCACGACCACGATCCTCGCGGGTGCAGCCTTGACCCTGCTGGGACAGCCGCTGGAAGTGGCGCTCGTGCTGGGCTTGTGCGTGGCCATGTCCTCGTCGGTGGTGGTGGTCAACCTCACGCGCTCGGTCACGCGCCGCACGAACAAGGTGACCGAGCTTTCGCTGCTCGGCTGGAGCCTGCTGCAGGACCTCACCGGCGTCATCGTCGGCGCCATCGTGCTGGCCTTGTGGAACGCCGAGGAACGCGATCCGGTCGAGGCGCTCATCGGACTCGTCCTCTTCTTCCTCATGGCCATCGTGGCGGCCCGGTTGTTCCCGGCCGTGCTGGGTCGACTGCGCCACCACCACGACCTGTTCCTGCTGGTGTCGATCGCCAGCGGCCTCATCGGCGCCGGCATCGGCGCGGTCGTCTTCGGCATCCCGCTGGCGCTGGCGGCCTTCGTGGCCGGCCTCGTCATCGCCGACAGCCCCATGGCCGGCGAGGCCAGGCGCCGCCTGCTCCCCTTCCGCGATGTGTTCGCCGTGCTGTTCTTCGTGTCCGTCGGCTCGCTGTTGCAGCCCGAGGCACTGTTCGGCGGCCTGGAGTGGGTCTTCATCTTCATCGGCCTGATGCTGGTCATGAAGACGGCGGTGATCTACCTCTACAGCCGCGTCGGAGGCCTGGAGCGGCCTTCGCAGATCGCCACGGGCCTGAGCCAGCTGGGTGAGTTCTCGTTCGTGCTCGTTTCGCTGGTGTTCGCCGGGGGCGATGTCTCACCCGAGCTCTACGCGGGTCTGCTGGCCACGATCACCGTGACCATCGGTGCCTCGGCCGTGGCAGTGCGCCTGCCGGTCTCAGGCTGGGTGCGCGGTAGCGAAGAGCACCACGAGCACGCCGCGACCGCAGCCACCGGCGCCCGCTAGCGGCAAGGTCGCGGCAGGGCGAGCAAGATCGAGCGGATCCTGGCGCCGCGAGCGCCGCGACCGGCGCAGCCAGACGCAGCTAGAAGAGGATGAGCACAGTGGCGCTGATGATGCCGCCGATCAGACCGGCTGCCATAGGCCACACGTAGGGCGCCCGCTCGGGCGCCGCCCAGGCCCAGCCGAGGCTGTTGGTGGACGTGTACATCAATCCGCCCAGACCCAGCAGCATGATCGGCTCTGCCAGGGCAGCGTTGATCATGATCAGGAACGCGCCGGCGATGAGCACGAAGGCGGTGCCGAACTCGGCCGCCCAGTGCCAGATCATGAGGTCGTCGGAATCGGCCTCGCGGGCGCGCAACAGTCCCTCCGGCGCGTCGTAGCCGTGGCCGCTCATGATGTCGCGGGCCCAGATGCCGGCCATGGCCGCACCCATGACGCCAGCGAAGACCGCTACCAGGAACTCCATGCTCCCTCCCTTCCGAGACGGAGGGTACCGCTCAAGCTGGGAATGCTGCTAGGCC
>CAYZDQ010000410.1:0-3184 GCA_964476955.1 uncultured Anaerolineaceae bacterium | reverse complement strand
ATCGCTTCCCCCGTGCGCAAGCTGCGCTCGGGGTCACATGAGGAGGAGTAGATGGCACGGGTGATCGCACTGGCGGGCAAGGGCGGGACCGGCAAGACGACCGTCGCCGGGCTGTTGGTGAGAGCGCTGCAGCACAACGGGCATGGCCCCGTGCTGGCGGTGGACGCCGATCCCAACAGCTGTCTCGACGTGACCATCGGCCTGACTGCGGAGCGGACGGTGTCCGATGTCCTCGACGAGTCGCGCGGCCTGCGTGACGTACCTCAGGGTATGCCCAAGTCGACCTACGTCGAGATGCAGCTGGAGGACTGCCTGGCGGAGGGCCGGGGTGTGGACCTCATCGTCATGGGCCGACCCGAGGGCCAGGAGTGCTACTGCTCGGCAAACCAGATGCTGCGCACGTTCATGGACCGCATGATCGGCAGCTACCCCACTGTGGTCGTGGACAACGAGGCGGGCATGGAGCACCTCAGCCGGCGCACGACGAAGGACATCGACCTGCTGCTGGTGGTCAGTGACGCCAGCCTGGCCGGGGCCCGGGCCTCGCGCCGCATCGCCGACCTCGTGGGTGAGTTGGAGCTGCCGGTCAAGCGCATCGCCGTCGTCGTCGATGGCGCCGAGGAGATGGCCGAGCCGGTGGCCGGCATCCTCACCGGCGACGGGCTGCAGTTGGCCGGCTTCGTGCCCCACGACCCACTGATCGTCGAGAGCGAGCTGGCTGCGGCATCGCTCCTCGAGCTGCCCGAAGACGCGCCAGCCGTGCGGGCCGTGGGGGAGCTGCTGGCCCGGGAACTGAAGGAGGACCGATGACGACGACCTATGCACCCGCGCTGGAGCGGCTCCAGGCCGAGCTCGGCCGGCACGGCTACGAGGACATGGTCCAGCACGCCGGCGCCGGCACCCCGGGACCGGACCGCCTCAGCCTTCGCTGTCTGGGCCAGGACTACCTGGTCAGCTACCCGGAGGGCGCGATCACCACCGCCTCGGGCGAGCCGGTCGACGAGCACCTCGCCATCCTGCTCCTGCTATATCTCACCGAGGCCCAGGGCCGGCCGGTGGAAGGTCGCTGGATCGCCTTCGAGCAGATCTCGGGCGGTGCCGGGTACATCGCCTCGTTCCGCGGCCGGGTGGTGGCCCCACTGCTGCGTACCTTCGGCCAGCGTCCCGAGGCGCTGCTCGAGGCCGCCGCCGCGTTGGATGGCTCGGCCCTGGACCTGGGCGATGCCGCGGTGGCCCTGGCCGCGCTGCCCCGGGTCCCCATCGCCTTCGTCCTTTGGTGCGGCGACGACGAGTTCACGCCCAGCGCATCGGTGGTCTTCGACGCTTCGGTCGCAGGCTATCTCGATGCCGAGGCCGTGACCGTCCTCGCCGAGCTGGCTAGCCGTCACATGGTCGAAGCCGCCGGGAGCGGCACCAGCAAGCGAGGCTGCTCATGACCGTCGAGCTGATGCAGGAGACGTGGCCGGGTGTCATCGGCACCGTCACGATCGGGGCCACGCCCGACGACGGTGGCACTCGCAAGTCGATCGTCACGGTAGGCGGTCACGCGTCGCTGCCGTTCCGCGACGAGGACGCCCCCAGTGCGCATGCGCCGGTGGTCGCGCTCCAGGTCTTCGACGCGGTACCGGACTGGCCGGACAACCTCAAGACTCCGCTGGCAGGCGTGCTCGATTCACCCGCCGACTGGGCGCGCATGGGCGTGGAACAGCTCGGTGTCGAGCTCATCCTGCTGCGGCTCATGTCGGTCCATCCCGAGGTGGGCGGCGGCTCGGTCGCGGACGCGGTGAACACCGTGCGCTCCGTCCTCGAGGCGGTCGACGTGCCGCTCATCATCGCCGGCTGCGGTGACGCGGGCACCGACAACGAGCTCTGGCCCGCCGTCACCGAGGCAGCCCGGGGCGAGAACTGCCTGGTGGGCATGGGCGAGCCCGACAACTACAAGACGCTGGTCGTGGCCTGCATGGCCGACGGTCACAGCGCCATCGCCCAGGCGCCCATCGACGTCAACATCCAGAAGCAGCTGACCATCCTCATGACCGAGATGGGGCTGCCGGCGGGCCGCATCGTGATGCTTCCCGGCGACGCCTCGCTCGGCTACGGCATCGAGTACGAGTACTCGATCATGGAGCGCATCCGCATGGCCGCGCTCCAGGGCGACGCGATGCTCGCGCAACCGGTCATCGCCGTCGTCGGTGAGCAGGCCTGGAAGGCCAAGGAAGCGCGCCTCGCGGAGGCGGAGATGCCCGAGTGGGGCGACGCCGCGATGCGCGGTCCGGCCTGGGAGGCGGCCACGGCCGCCATGTTCCTGCAGTCGGGCACGGACATCGTGGCCCTGCTCCATCCCGAGGCAGTGGCCAACACGCAACGGACGATCGCCGAGCTCGTGGGCTCGCCTGCGTAAGGGGGAACGGATGTTCATCATCGGAGAACGTATCAACGGCATGTTCCGGGCCGTCGCGCAGGCCATCGCCGAGCGCGACACGGAGGCTATCGCGGACCTGGCTCGGCGCCAGGTCGAGGCCGGCGCCAATGCGCTGGACATCAACACCGGCCCCACCGAGGGTGACCCGGCGGATGTCATGCGCTGGCTCGTGGAGACGGTCGAAGGGGCGGTCGAGGTGCCCGTCTGCGTCGATTCGCCCAAGGGCCCGGTGCTCGAGTCGGGGCTGCAGGCAGCGAAGCGGCCGGCCATCATCAACTCCACGACCGGGGCCGCGGATCGACTCGATGCCCAGGTACCGCTGGCCGTGAAGTACGGCGCCAGCCTCATCGGGCTGACCATCGATGAGCGCGGCATCCCCCGCAATGCCGAGGCGCGCGCGGAGATCGCCCTCACCATCATCGCGCGCACCATGGAGGCAGGCCTGCCCACCAACCGGCTCTACCTCGACCCCATCGTGCTGCCCGTCAGTGCCGCGCAGGACCAGTGTGCGGCTGCGCTCAACGCCATCGGGCTCTTCCGCCAGCTGGCCGAACCGGCGCCCAACTTCGTGGTCGGCCTGAGCAACGTCTCGCAGGGAGCCAAGGACCGCAGCCTGGTCAACCGCACCTACCTGGTGATGGCCATGGCCATGGGCGTGAATGCGGCCATCCTCGACCCCTTCGACCGCGAGCTCATGGCTGCGAAGCGGACGGTCGGCCTGTTGCTCAACCAGGAGAGCTATGCGGAGGACTAGCTGGAATC
>CAYZDQ010000409.1:0-3192 GCA_964476955.1 uncultured Anaerolineaceae bacterium | reverse complement strand
ATCAGCGTACCGGTCAAGTCCGGGATGCCGATGATGATGGACGATGACGACATGGGCCATGACATGGATGACATGGACATGGACGACGACATGGACATGGACGACGACATGGACATGGACGACGACATGACCGAGGACGAGGACTGACCTCCACCCACTCTGAAGCGACTCGAACACCCCGGGATCGGCTCCCGGGGTGTTCGTCTATGCTGGCCGGACCGGACCCAAACCAGAGGACTTCGATGCCCCAGACCAGTCACGCCCGCAACGGCGCCATCCCCATGCTCTCGCTGCTGCTGGCTGTGGTGCTGGCGATGCTCTCGTGGTCCGCGGTGGCCGCCCAGGAGACCCAGGAGCCCGAGCTCACATGGGCCCCCCTGACCACGCCGCCGCCGCTCCAGGCCCCGCCGATCTGGTCCCCTACCGACCAGGTCAACGGCTTCTCCATGGGCGACCCCGATGCGCCCGTCGTGATCGAGGTCTGGGAAGACTTCCAGTGTCCGTACTGCCAGCGCTTCACCTACGAGATCGAGCCGGCCATCGTCGAGCAGTACGTGAAGACGGGTGACGTCCGGCTGGTCTTCCGCAACCTGGCCTTCCTCGGCGAGGAGTCCCACTGGGCTGCGGTGGCCTCCAGCCTGGCGGCCGACCAGGACTTGTTCTGGCCCTTCCACGACTACCTCTTCGCCAACTTCCGCGGCAACGAGAGCGGCGGCTTCCACATCGACCGCCTGCTCGAGATGGGCGAGGCCGTGGGTCTCGACATGGATGAGTTCAAGCAGGGTCTCGTGCTCGAGAACGCACGTGCCCGCTTCGCCGACATCCAGGAAGAGGCCATGGCGGAGGCCTATGCCCAGGGCATCAACGCCACACCGACGGTGGTCGTGAACGGCGTGTCGCTGCAGGCTCCGGACTTCGCCTCGGTGTCCGACGCTGTCGACATCGAGCTGGCCAAGGCCGCGACTTCGGCCGCAGACGAAGGTCCGTCCGGGGACGAATAGCCCGTACCGATCGCCGTCGGCCATGGCCGACGCGCTAGGATGAGCCCGTCCGGGCCCGCCGAACGGGAGAGTCGCTCATGTCCGAATCACCAACGACAGACACCGGCACCGAGCCGGAGGTGACGCCGACCGCAGCGTCATCCTCCACGGGCGTGGACCAGGCCACGGCCGTGGCCGAGGATCTCATCGACCGTGGAGCGCCCTGGAGCCCCAAGACCTCCTGGACGATCGTGCTGGTCGAGGGCATCGTCGTCGCGCTCATCGGTCTGCTCTTCATCTTCAAGCCCCTCGGTGGCGCGAGCACGACCCTGCAGCTGGTCGGCCTGGTCCTCCTGCTGGGCTCCCTGGTCACCGCTTTCCATCTGTGGCGACACCAGTTCCGGCCCGACCTGGAAGTGCTGGCCGCGTTCCGAGCCGGCTCGGGCGTGACCGTCGGCGCGATCGTCATCGTGGCCACGTTCCTGACCGATGTGACCGATTCCGTGACCGCCAGCCTCTCGGTGGCAGTGGGCATCGGCTTCATCGTGTTCGGCCTCGTGGGCATCGCCAGCAGCTTCGTGCGCCGGCAGATCGAGGCGCCGCTGCCGCTGGCCACGCTGGTGCTGAACGCGGTGCTGGCACTGGCCGGCCTGCTCCTGCTGTTCGCTGGTGCGGCCGGCAGCAGCAGCGTCGATGGGCTCTTCAACCTGCTCGGCGTGGTGCTCATCGCTTCAGGCCTGGCCCTCTGTGGCTACGCCTACATGTTGCGCCAGCAGGACGCCCGCGGCTGATCAGCCGAGGCCACCCCTGCCCTCGCGGTCGGAGCTGTGCTTGGGCAGGCCCGTGATGAGGCGGCTGCCGCGGCCTCGAGAGAGGAAGGACCAGGCCCAGCGCACCATCACGAGCAGGCGGTTCTGCAGGCCGATGAGCCAGAAGATGTGGATGCCCAGCCACATGAACCAGGCCACGAAGCCGCTGAAGCGGACCATCCGGAAGTCGGCCACGGCCCGCAAACGGCCGATGGTGGCCAGCTCGCCGAGGTCCTTGAACTCGAAGTCGGGGATGGCCACACCGTCGCGCTTGGCGATGATCGAGCGCGCGGCGTACTTGCCGCCCTGGATGCCGCCCTGGGCCACACCCGGCACCATCTGACCCGGCGACCACTCGGCCGCAGCCAGATCGCCCACGACCCAGATGTCGGGATGGCCGGGGACCGTCAGGTCATGACCCACCTGGATGCGACCGACGCGATCGGTCGGAGCGTCCGTGGCCTCGGCCACGGCCATCCCGAACTTGCCCACGGCCACGCCTGCCGCCCACAGCACCGTCCTGGCCGGGATGCGGCTGATCTCGGTGCCCTCGGTGCCCTCGGTGCCACGGACGGTCACGCCCTCGTCGTCGATCTCGGTGACCATCGTCCTGGTGCGGATGGTCGCTCCCAGCTGGGCCAGCTGCCGCGACGCGGCTTTGGACAGCGAGCGCGGATAGGTGGGCAGCACGCGATCGGCACCCTCGACGAGGTAGACCTGTGCCTCTTCGGTGTTGATGGCCCGGAAGTCGCGCGGCAGGGCATCGCGAGCGATCTCGCAGAGCGAGCCGGCCAGCTCCACTCCGGTGGGCCCGGCACCGACGATGACGAAGGTCATCCAGTCGTGCTGTCGCGCCGAGTCGGTCTCCAACTCGGCGTTCTCGAAGGCGTCGAGGATGCGGGCACGCATCTGCAGCGCGTCCTCCAGCGTCTTGATGCCGGGGGCGTGCTCGGACCAGGCGTCGTTGCCGAAGTAGGAGTGTTTGGTGCCGGTAGCAACGATGAGCGAGTCGTACTCGAGATCGGTGCCGTCGTCGATGCGGACGGTCCTGGCCTCCGGATCGAGACCTGTGGCCTCGGCCAGCAGCACGCGCACGTTCTGCTGCTTGCGCAGGATCAGCCGAAGCGGCTGGGCGATATCGGAAGGCGTGAGCGCACCCGTGGCGACCTGGTACAGCAAGGGGCTGAAAAGGTGGTGGTTGCGACGATCGACCAGCGTGATGTCGACGTCATGCCTGGCCAGGGCGCGAGCAGCATAGAGCCCGCCGTAGCCGCCGCCGATGATCAGTACCCGATGTCGCTCCGGCATCTCCGACTCCTTCGCTCGCAGCCTGCCCTCCCCGACCTGGCCCAGAGCATGACATGTCGTCCGCAGGCCGCCCGAGGGGAGGGCAGGCTGCGAGC
>CAYZDQ010000408.1:0-3193 GCA_964476955.1 uncultured Anaerolineaceae bacterium | reverse complement strand
TCGGTGAGACCATCCCCCTCGAGGAGGTCCCGGGTGGGCCGATGGATGGCCCGGCGGCGCGCACCAGCATCTGGCCTTCGGTCTACCCGCGGGTCCTAGAGCTCATCCGTGAGCACCGCAGCACCATCGTCTTCACCAACAGCCGCAGGCTCTCGGAGCGCATCGCGCTCAACCTCAACGAGCTGGCAGGCGAGGACATCGCTCGGGCTCACCATGGTTCGATCGCACGTGAGCAACGCCTGCTCATCGAAGAGCAGCTCAAGCAGGGTGAGCTGCCCGCCATCGTGGCCACTTCGTCGCTCGAGCTGGGCATCGACATGGGCGCCGTGGATCTCGTCATCCAGGTGGAGTCGCCGATGTCGGTGGCCCGCGGGCTGCAGCGTGTGGGCCGGGCCGGACACCAGGTCGGCGAGCCTTCGCGGGGGGTGATCTTCCCCAAGTACCGTGGCGACCTGCTCGAGTCGGCTGTGGTCACCCGCCTGATGCGGGAGGGCGCCATCGAGCCCACGGTCGTGCCCCGCAACCCGCTCGACGTGCTGGCCCAGCAGGTCGTGGCCATGACCATCGACCGAGCCTGGCCGGTCGATGAGCTGTACGACGTCGTGCGGCAGGCGGAGAACTTCGCCGAGCTCGGCCGGGAGACGTTCGAGGCCACGCTCGGGATGCTGGCCGGTCAGTATCCCGCGGACGAGTTCGCCGAGCTCAAGCCGCGAGTGGTCTGGGACCGTGTCGCTGGCACTGTCGAGGCTCGCCGCGATGCCCGCACGGTAGCGGTGACATCGGGCGGGACCATCCCGGATCGAGGTCTCTTCCCGGTCTTCCTCGCCGACGGTGACTCGGATCACGACGGGCCGGCCCGGGCACGCGGGGCACGTGGGGGCGGTCGCCGGGTCGGTGAGCTGGACGAGGAGATGGTCTACGAGGCCCGTACCGGGGAGGTCGTGCTGCTCGGCGCCAGCGCCTGGCGCATCGACGCCATCGAGCACGACCGGGTGCTGGTCACGCCGGCACCGGGCGAGTCGGGCAAGGTGCCCTTCTGGAAGGGCGACGGGGTCGGGCGGCCGGTCGAGCTGGGGCGAGCCCTGGGCGCATTCACCCGTGAGATCTCGGAGCTGACGGGCACGAAGCGCGGCGGCCGGGCGAGGGCCCTGAAGCGCCTGCGGGAAGAGCACGATCTCGATCCCATGGCCGCCGACAACGTGCTGGGATACCTCGATGAGGAGCGTGAGGTCACCGGTGCCTTGCCCACCGACACGACCGTCGTGCTCCAACGCTTCCGTGATGAGCTGGGTGACTGGCGCGTGTGCCTGCTCACACCCTTCGGCGCTCGGGTGCACGCGCCCTGGGCGCTCGCCATCGAGGCTCGACTGCGAGCAACGCTGGACGTGGACGTCAAACCGCTGTGGTCGGACGACGGCATCGTCCTGCGCCTGCCCTCCACGGAGGCTGGTCTCGAAGCCGGCGCATCTGCTGCCTCCATGGCCGAGCAGGCGGAGTCTGCCGTGCTCATCGCGGCTGATGAGATCGAGGAGCTGGTGACCGAGACGGTCGGCGGCTCGGCGCTGTTCTCGAGCCGCTTCCGCGAGAACGCCGCGCGGGCCCTGCTGCTGCCGCGCCGACGCCCCGGGCAGCGCACGCCGCTGTGGCAGATGCGCCAACGTGCTTCGCAGCTGCTCTCTGTCGCCAGCCGCTACGGCTCGTTCCCCATCATCCTCGAGACGTATCGTGAGGTGCTCAGCGACGTCTTCGACCTGCCCGCGTTGCGAGGCCTGCTGGCGGCCATCGAGCGGCGCGAGATCCGGGTCGTGAGCGTGGAGACCTCGCGAGCGTCGCCCTTCGCCTCGTCGCTGCTGTTCGACTACATCGCCACCTACATGTATGAAGGTGATGCGCCGCTGCTGGACCGGCGGGCCCAGGCACTGACCCTCGATCGCGACCTCTTGCGTGAGCTGCTCGGTGCCGAACAGCTGCGCGAGCTGCTCGACGCCGATGCCCTGACCGACCTGGAGCTGGAGCTACAGGCGCTGACCGAGGAGCGTGCCGCCGGCTCGGCCGATCAAGTGCATGACCTGTTGCGACGCCTGGGCGACCTCTCCACCGCGGAGGTGGCCGATCGCGTGCGTGGTCCCGACGCCCGCGCCCGTTCGGCCGCCGCGGGTGAGTGGCTGGAGGCACTGGTCGCAGACCGACGGGCGTTGTCCGTGCGTGTGGCCGGCGAAGCGCGTTGGATCGCGGCTGAGGACGTGGGTCGCTACCGGGACGCGGTCGGCGTGTCACCGCCGGTGGGCGTACCCGAGCAGTTCCTCGCCGGATCGAGCGATCCGTTGAGCTCGCTGCTCGCCCGCTGGGCACGCGTCCACGGCCCATTCCACACCGACGATCCGGCGGCACGCTGGCAGTTGCCGCGAGGCGTGGTCGAGACCGCGTTGGAAGCACTCATGGCCCAGGGCCTGCTGTTGCGAGGCGAGTTCCGCCCCGGCGGCGTGGAGCGTGAGTGGTGCGACCCAGAGGTGCTTCGCCTCATCCGCCGAAGGTCGTTGGCTCGGCTGCGGCGTGAGATCGAGGCGGTGGAGCCGACGGCGCTGGCACGTTTCCTGCCGGCCTGGCACGGCGTGGACCAGGGGACCGTGGGTCTCGATCGGTTGGCGGAGGTGATCGGGCAGCTGGAGGGGCTGGCGCTGCCCGCGAGCGTGCTCGAACGAGACGTGCTGCCGGCACGCGTCGGCGGCTACACGCCACAGATGCTCGATGAGCTGGGCTCTGCCGGCGAGGTCATCTGGGTCGGCGCCGGCAGCCTCGGCCGCGACGACGGCCGGATCGCGCTCTACCGACCGGACCGCCTGGGTCTGCTCCTGCCTACGCGCGGCCTGGAGCGGACTGACGAGATCGCGGCCGGGACCTGGCTGCACCAGGCGCTGCGCGACCAGCTGGCCGATCGCGGCGCCTCCTTCCATCGCGAGCTGCTGGCAGCAGCGATGGCCGCTGCGGAGGCCGGTGCCCATCGACGTCCGACCGAACGAGAGATGCTCGATGCGCTGTGGGACCTGGTCTGGGCCGGGGAGATCACCAACGACACCTTCGCCCCGCTACGTGCGTTGCGCTGGCCCCGTCGAGGTGGCGGTCGCAAGCCAGCCCGCGCCCGGTCGCGTCTGGGCGCGCGCATGGGCCCGCCGGAAGCTGCCGGACGGTGGTC
>CAYZDQ010000407.1:0-3194 GCA_964476955.1 uncultured Anaerolineaceae bacterium | reverse complement strand
ACTCGAGCACCATGTGCCGCTTGGCGCGGAGACCGAGGCGGTGGTCATCGAGATGCTGCGCCTGGCACGCGACCGCATCGGCGAGGCCCGCGAGAGCGGCGGCACCAAGTACCTCCAGGTCGTCCAGAACTGGGGCAAGCAGGCTGGCGCCATGACCAACCATCTCTGCTTCGACGTCTACGACCTGCCCCTGCTGCCGCACCGCATCGGCGAGGAGCTGGGCGGAGCCGCACGCTATGTCATCCGAGAGGCGGTCTGCCCCTGGTGCCGACTGGTCCAGGACGAGGTAGCGGCACGGGACCGGCTGGTCTTCGAGGATGCGGCCAGCGTCTGCTTCGTGCCCTACGCCTCACGTTCGCCGTTCGAGCTGTGGGTCGTGCCGCGCCACCACGAGGCCGACTTCGGTCTCGCCACCGACGACCAGCTGACGGCCGCGGCGGAGGCGCTGCAGAAGGTCATCCGCCTGCTCGATATCCTCGACGGCCCGCCCTACAACCTCGTGCTCCACACCGCGCCACTGCACGAGAGCGTGCGCGAGACCTACCACTGGCACTGGGAGATCCATCCGCGACTGCGTGACATCGCCGGGCTCGAGCTGGGCACCGGCCTGCCGGTCAACCCCATCAGTCCGGAGGCCGCGGTCGACGAGCTGCTGGCCGCCACGCGTGCGGCCTCGGGCGAGTCCGCCGCTCACGATGAGCCGGACGCCGGACGCTCCTGGGACGACTTCCCTCGCTGAGCGGGACGGTCGCGGACGAGGTCTTGGGCTAGGCTGGCGAGCAGGAGGTTCGCGATGAGTTCACGCCAGATCATGTCCGCCGACGATGTCCGCCGTGCGCTCGTTCGCGTGGGGCACGAGATCGTCGAGAAGCACGGTGGAGCAGCCGGGCTGGCGCTGGTCGGCATCGAGCACCGTGGACCCGCGCTCGCGGAGCGCATCGCGGCCGCCATCGAGGCCCGGGAAGGCGTACGCCCACCCGTCGTGGCCCTGGACGTGACGCCTTATCGCGACGATCGTGACGGCGCCATCGATCCCGATGCGGCCGCCGCCATCTCCTCCCCTTCGCTGCAGCCGTTCGACCCTGCCGTGACCACGGTCGTGTTGGTCGACGATGTGCTCTTCACCGGTCGCACCGCCCGAGCCGCCCTGGACGCGCTCACCGATCACGGACGGCCGGCCGCGGTCCGCCTGGCGGTGCTCATCGACCGGGGCCACCGCGAGCTGCCCATCCGGCCCGATCACGTGGGCAAGAACGTGCCCACCGCGCGCGAGGAACGCGTGCGCATCAGGCTGCGCGAGGACGGCGCAGCCGAGGACGAGGTGCTGTTGGTCGGCTAGACCAGGTCGCGGGCGTAGCGCAGCTCGATGACCTCGGCCTCACCGCAGGCTTCGTAGCGCGAGGTGCCATCGGGACGCCAACCGACCCACTCGGCGAAGGCCCGCATGACCTCGTCGGTGGCCAGCACCCAGAAGACCGCCTTGGTGAAGCGGTGTTCACGCAGGTCCCGGGCGACGTGCTCGATGAGCGTGCTGCGGATGCCTTTCTCCCAACACTCCGGGGTCACGAAGAGGGTGTAGATCTCGCCGGTGTTTCCGTCAAGGTCGTCGTCGCGCGCGATGCCGCCATCGGCGAAGCCGATGATGTGGTCCTCATCCAGAGCCACCCAGGGCTTGCGATCGGGGGCCTCGATCTCGAGCTCGTCACGCCAGAAGTCGGCATGTCCCTGGGAAGCCTTGCAGCGCAGGAACTCCTCGGGTACGAGCCCTTCGTGGGCTCGCTGCCAGCCATCGGCGTGGACCCGGGCGATGCCCTCCGCGTCAGCGGTCGTAGCGCGACGGTAGTGGACAGGACCATCACATGCCATGAGACGAACCCCCGCTACAAGTTGGTCCCATCATCGACCTTCTTATCGCGCATGCCAAGTGCCGTGCGCCACCTGTGCTGGGCCGATGGACCCCCGGGGGCAACGGCTCGCGGCGGGACCCGCGTGCGCAGCGTAGGATGAGCGCGTGCCCGAACGAACCCCCGACGCCGCGGCGTCGACCCTCGCCCACCACGCATGACCGAAGCTGAGCGCCAGAGCGCCCCGGAGGCCGAGCTGCCAGCCGACGCCCTGAGTGAAGCTTCGCCCGCGCCGGCCAACGAGACGCCGGCCGATGCCAGCGCGACTCCACCCGCTGAGACCGACGAACAGCGCGAGGCCCGCCTGCAGGGCATGCCCGATTACAGGGGCGACGCGCTCGACGCTGAGCGCGGGCCGGGGCTGGGCTGCTTCTGGATCCAGATCGGCATGCTCACGTTCTTCCTCGTCTTCACACCCTTGACGGTGACCTGGGGCTGGGACCCCTTCATCAGCGGAGCGCTGCTGATCTTCACGCTCATCCTGTTGCTCTTCAGCGGCCAGACCATCATCTTCCTGCTGCGTCTCGTGGCCGCCGATCGGCGCACCCGACGCGCGCCGCTCGATCCATCGGCCAAGCCGACCGTGGGCCAGATGGAGGACGCAGGTCCCGCCACCGCGACGACCGATGAGGGGGACGCGGAAGACGATGACTGAGGCTGCTTCCCGCTCCCGTATCAGCGCCGGCATCCTGCTCTATCGCCACACCCCCGACGGTGTGGAGGTCCTGCTCGGTCATCCCGGGGGCCCCTACTTCGAGAACAAGGACGTCGGCGCCTGGTCCATCCCCAAGGGCCAGGCCGAGAACGGCGAAGAGCTGCTGGCCGTAGCCAAACGGGAGTTCGGCGAGGAGACCGGACATGTCATCGGCTCCAACGCGCGGATGATCGACCTCGGCAGAATCCGCCAGCGTGGCGGCAAGACCGTCCATGCCTGGGCCGTCGAGGGTGACATGGACCCGGCCGAAGCCTGGTCCAACACCTTCAGCATGGAGTGGCCGCCACGGTCGGGCATCTTCATCGACGTGCCCGAGCTCGACCAGGTGGCCTGGTTCACCCCCGAACAGGCACGCGTGGCCATGAACTCCGCGCAGGCCGCCCTCGTGCAGACGTTGCTCGAGCGGCTGGACGACTAGCCCGAACAGCGTCAGCCCCAGCGGCTCGCCTCGAGGCTTGCCGTTGAGCGGGCGAACACGACCCGGCAGACTCGCCGGCCGCCCTGTGCTGCCACGCGGCACCACTGGATTGCCGGCTGGTGGCAAGGACTGACGATGCCTGCCGGCTGGCGGCAGC
>CAYZDQ010000406.1:0-3197 GCA_964476955.1 uncultured Anaerolineaceae bacterium | reverse complement strand
GCGGTCACGGCCGAGACGAAGATGATCGTGGTGGTCAACCCCAACAACCCCACCGGGCGGATCATGAGCGAGGCCGAGATGGACGCGGTCGTGGCCGCGGCCGAGCGTGTCGGCGCCTGGCTGCTGGCTGACGAGGTCTATCGCGGGGCCGAGCGCGAGCGCGAGGAGACGCCATCGTTCTACGGCCGCTATGACAAGGTCCTGGCACAGGGTTCGATGAGCAAGGCTTACGGGCTACCCGGTCTGCGGGTGGGCTGGACGGCGGGGCCGGCCGACGCCGTGGCGGCCATGTGGCGCCGGCACGAGTACACGACGATCGCACTCTCCATGCTCTCGGACCACCTCACGAGCACGGCACTCTCACCCACGGTGCGCCCGCAGATCCTGGCTCGTACACGGATGCTGCTCAAGGGAGGCTACGGTCTCCTCGGTGAGTGGCTCGGCGAGCAGGGTGGCGTCTTCACCGGCACCCCGCCTGATGCCGCGGCCATCACCTTCCTCAAGTACGACCTGCCTATCGGTTCGACCGAATGGATGGAGACGCTGCGCGACGAGCGCAGCGTCCTCATCGTTCCCGGCAGCCACTTCGGCCTGGAGAACCACATCCGGCTGTCGTTCGCGGTGCCGGAACCGCAGTTGGTCGATGGCCTGGCCCGCATCAGCGAGTCGGTCAAGGAGCTGCGCGGCTAGACCACAAGACTCACCGTCAACACCACCGCAGAGGCGGAGGTGACGGCCACACGCAGGTGGTTGTAGCGTGTCCAGCGTCGCTGGTAGTCGGCCCATACCGACTGGCCCTGGGTGCTGTCTGGGATCGCGGCCTCGAGCCGATCGTTGAGCGGCACGTTGAACACGCCCGTGATCACGATGCTCGAGATGTACAGCGAGGCGCCGCTGATGGACAGCAGGGATGCGGTTCCCTGGAAGTCACCGATGGCCAGGATGTAGAGCGCTACGCCGAGCAGGGCGGTACCGAAGAAGACGCTCATGAGAGGTGGTCGCGGTGCCTCGAGGTTGACCGACTGCATGGCGGCCACACCCTGGCTGGCGGGCAGGTTGCGCAGCCCGGCCATGGTGAACGTGGAGAAGCTGTAGTAGACGCCGGCCATGAGGCCGGACCCCAGGATCGCGAGGACCGTGAGGATCAGGGTCAGGTCGAGTCCGCTCATGCCACTACTCCCCGGTCGATGGCCCAGGCACCGGCAGCAGCTGCGTCATGGGCGTACTCGCGGAAGTCCCGAGACGGGCGGCCCAGGGCGCGCTGGACGCCATCGACCGTGGCCGAGTTGCGCCCGTCGAGGACTTCGCTGAAGAGATAGCGCGTGAGGTCGATCACCTCGCCCGGCAGGCCCAGCTCAGCCATGGCCGCCGAGTACTCATCGAGTGTGACCGGCTGGTATCGCGCCTCCTTGCCGCTGGCGCGAGCGATCTCCGTCACGGCCTCGGCGAACGTCAGCGAGCGCGGACCGGTGAGCTCGTACAGCTGCCCGATGTGGCGGTCGTCGGTCAGGGCCGCGACAGCGACGTCGGCGATGTCGTCGGCATCGACGAACGGCTCCGGTGTGTTACCGGCCGGCAGCGCCAGCTCACCCGAGAGGATGCCGTCGAGCATGAAACCCTCGCTGAAGTTCTGGGCGAACCATGTCGCGCGCACGACGGTCAGATCCGCACCCGTGTCGCGGACCATCTGCTCCGCGCGCTCGGCTTCAGCCTCGCCACGCCCGGAGAGGAGCACGAGGCGCCTCACGCCACGGCCGACCGCCAGCTTGGCGAAGTCGCTCACGACCTCGACCGCACCTGGCGCGGCGATGTCCGGGTAGTAGGAGACGTACACGCGCGAGACGCCGTCGAGGACGGGACCCCAGGTGTCGGGGTCGTGCCACTCGAAGGGCGGCTCACCGCTACGCGAGCCGAGTCGCACGGGCAGGCCGCGATCGATGAGTCGCTGGGCCACGCGCCGACCCGTTTTGCCACTGGCGCCGAGGACGAGCGTGGTGTTGGTGTGGGAGTGCATCTGGCACCTCGTTGTGGTTGTTGGTAACGCCAGTGTCGAGGGCGAGAGCCGGACTGTGAATGCCTGTAACTCCGTTGTATATGCCCGAACGTCCAGACTGGCTGGACGGATGTGCATCGATGCTCAAGACTGTGTGCATGACCGGATTCGATCCCTTCGCGCCTTCCGACCCACTGGGCCAGGCGCTGCACTTCCTGCGTATGAGCGGCGCCTTCTACTGCCGCTCGGAGTTGACCGCGCCCTGGGGCATGGCCTTGCCGGCCATGCCGGACTACCTCTGGTTCCACGTGGTCACCCGCGGCCGTGCCCGCGTGGTGAATGACGGCGCCGAGGCGTTGGTGCTTGATGCCGGCGACTTCGCGTTGGTGCCGCACGGCGAGGGCCACCGCCTCGATAGCGATCCGGGCGCGGCCACACCCTTCATCCTCGACCTCGAACGCGAACTGGTCAGCGATCGCTACGAGATCCTGCGACATGGCGGCGACGGCGAGCCCACGATGCTGCTGTGCGGTGCGGTCCGTTTCGACCATCCTGCCGCTCGAGAGCTCGTGGCCTCCATGCCCGACGTCATCCACCTCGAGTCGGCGGAATCGCCACGGCTCGACCGGATGTACGGCGTCATCCGGCTCATGGCGGCGGAGGCGGAGGAGCTGCAGCCCGGCGGTGAGGCTGTCATCACGCGCCTCGCGGACATCCTCGTCATCCAGGCCATCCGCGCTTGGATCGAGCAGGATCCGGCCGCGCAGACCGGCTGGCTGGGGGCCTTGCAGCACCCACAGGTGGGCCGTGCGCTCGCGCTCATCCACGAGGATCCGGCTCGGGAGTGGACGGTGGCTGCGCTGGCGCACGAGCTGGCGATGTCACGTTCAGCCTTTGCCGCGCGCTTCTCCGAGCTGGTGGGTGAGCCGGTGATGTCCTACGTCACCCGCTGGCGGATGTACGTGGCGCACGACATGCTTCGGCGCGACGGCACCACCGTAGCCCAGCTGGCGGGCCAGCTGGGCTACCGCTCGGAGGCCGCTTTCGCGCGGGCCTTCAAGCGCGTGATGGGCACGCCGCCCGGAACGGTCCGACGGTTGGGGGAGTCGGACCCCATCGTCCTGGGCTGAGCGAAGGAGCTAGCCGGAGATCGGCAACAGCGTCTCCGAGTCCGCTCGGGCGAACACGCCGGTGAGCGGGGGCC
>CAYZDQ010000405.1:0-3199 GCA_964476955.1 uncultured Anaerolineaceae bacterium | reverse complement strand
GCTATCGGTTAACCGGCCATGGACACAAGGGATCACGAGGGCTGCCTGAGGGCCCGACGGTGAGGCTATCGGGGGGCGCATGATGTCGTCTGAGACACGAGGGAGGTGTCCGATGGGGGTACGGGTCGAGCGACGGGCGGACGGGTATCGGCTGGCCGGGGACTGGGCCGGCACCGAGGCTGCCAACGCCTTCCTCGGCCACCTCGAAGCACGCGCCCTCTCGCCCGCCACGGTGCGCGCCTACGCCTATGACCTGCTGAACTTCGCCCGCTTCGTGACCGAGCGCCGGATCACACTCACCGACGTCGTCCCCACCGACATCTTCGATTGGCTCGACTGGCAGCGTCCACCGCGCCGGCGGACCGGTACCGTCGTGGCCTTCGGCTCGCGAGCGGGTGCCGCACCCGCGTCGGTCAACCGGCGGGTGGCCGCTGCACGGGCCTTCTTCGAGCACCAGGTGCTCGCGGGGGCCCGGGCCTCGAACCCGGTGCCGGCGCCGCGCCGCGGTGCGGGTCTACGCCCCAAGGCTCGGGGGCCGCTCGGTCATCTCGGCCCCGGTCGCATCCGGGGCGGCGGTCGCCTCCTCCGCCAGGCGCGTCGACTGCCCGAGTCGCTGGACCCCGCGGACGTGGCCGCCTTCCTCGCCGATCTCGGCACCCACCGCGACCGGGCCATCGTGCTGGCCATGGTCCTGGGTGGGCTGCGGGCGGCCGAGGTGCGCGGGCTTCGCCTCGCCGACGTCGACGGGGGACGGCACCGCGTGCGGGTCATCGGCAAGGGCGGCCGGGAGCGGGTCGTGCCCATCGAGCGGGCCTTCTTCGCCGAGCTCGCGGCCTATCTCCACGAGGAACGCCCGCCCGGGCTCGCGACGCACGAGTGCTTCGTCGTCCTGCGCGGCCCCACGGCGGGCCGGCCGCTCACCGAGGCCGGGATGCGCAGCCTGTTCCGTCACCACCGGATCCGCTCGGGCGCACTCCGCGTCCGGCCCCATCGCCTGCGGCACACCTACGGCACCGAGCTCGCCGCGGCCGGCATCGACCTGCTCGTGCTCCGTGAGCTCATGGGCCACGCCAGCCCCGAGACGACCGCCGCCTATGTCCATCTCTCGGCCGACCACCTCGCCACCGAGTACCGAGCGGCACGAGCGGCGATCGATCGATGAGCCGCCCGGTGCCCCGTCTGGCCATCGAGACGGACCATGACCTCCTCGACGGCTACGCGCGCTTCTGCGCGACCCTGGACATCAGCGACCGTGCGCTGTGCGAGCGGATGCAGCTCGCGCGCGCCTTCCTCGCGGTCCATCCCGACCTCGACGCCTGGCTGGAGCGTCCGATCCCCGCTCGACTCGCCGACCTGCGCCGCATCCGCGCCTGGCCGCTGCTCAGCTACCTCGCCTGCGAAGGCACCGTCCGCCTCGACATCGACCTGCTCCTGGCCAAGAACCAGGGTGGCTTCGGGGTGACCGCCGAGCGCTACTGGGCGGTCGACTTCGAACGGGCTCGCGAAGCCGCTGGACGCCTCGGCTGGGCGTCGAACTGGACGCGGGACGTCGTGCGCGAGACCCTGCCGCTCGTGCTCGTCTGGTCGGGCAAGGCCCTCGACGGACTCAACGAGGCCGATCTCGACGGCTTCCGCTCGGCGGTCGAGGCATCGCCCGCCGCGAGCCGCTGGAGCCGCCGCAGCTACAGCGCGCGCCTCTACTCGGTCCGGGTCCTCCTTTACGAGCTCGGCATCCTCGACACCCCGCCGCGGCGGGGATACCGCGCGGCCGCGCTCGCCGATCGCTTCACCGCCGTGTCGGCGCCCGAGATCCGGCGTGCCATGCTCGCCTATGTCAAGGTTCGCTCGGCGGTCCTCGCCCGCGCGTCGCTCGAAGGACTCGCGAACGACCTCATCGTCTTCGGCGAGTACCTCGGCGCCCACCATCGGGAGGTCGGCTCGCTCCGCGAGCTCGAGCGGGGCCACGTCGAGGGCTTCCTCGTGTGGAACCGGACCCGACCGTGGCGCGGGCGCCTGGCGCGCCCCCGGGCGGTCTCGGCATCGGTCGCACACAGCACCGTCCTGGCCCTGCGGAACTTCCTCGACGACATCACGCTCTGGGGCTGGGCCGAGCGACCGGCTCGACGGCTCGTCTTCACCTCGGACGTGCCCAAACTGCCCCGACCGCTGCCCCGGGCCCTGGCCCCGGACGTCGACGCCGCGCTGATGGGCGCCGTCGATCGCCTCGACGACCCGTTCGCCCGGACCGTGCTGACGCTCCTGCGGCGGGCCGGTCTGCGCCTCGGCGAATGCCTCGATCTGGAACTCGATGCCGTGGTCGACTACGGCGCGACCGGGAGCTGGCTGCGGGTGCCGCTGGGCAAGCTCGGCACCGAGCGGATGGTGCCGCTCGATCCACCGACCGTCGCGATCCTCGACGCCTGGGCCGGCGCGCGCGAGCGTCAGCGCTCCCAGCCCCATCCGAAGACCGGCCGAGCCACCGACTTCCTGTTCGCCGCGCGGGGTCACCGCCTCGGACCGTGGCAGGTCCGCTCGGGGCTCAGGGCGGCGGTCCTCACCGCCGGGCTGATCGACCCGAACGGTGCGCCACTCCGGGTCACCCCGCACCAGCTGCGCCACACCTACGCGACGGAGCTGGCCAACGCGGGCATGAGCCTCCAGGGGCTCATGGCGCTGCTGGGCCACGTGACGCCCGAGATGACCCTGCGCTACGCGACGCTCGCGGACCCCACCCTGCGGGCCGGCTACGACGAAGCCATGGGCAAGGTGCGGCGTGCCCTGCTACCGGTCGCGCCCCTTGGCCGACCGGTGGTGCCTCCCAAGGTGGAGTGGATCGCGTCGGAGTACCTCAAGACCCGCGTCGCGAGCGGCACCTGCTCTCGCCACCTCGTGGCCGGAGCCTGCCCCTACGCGAACATCTGCGAGACGTGCGAGGACTTCGTCCCGGTCCCCGAGTCGGTGCCCGTCATCCGCTCCCAGCTCGCTGATATCCAAGCGCTTCAAGGCGATGCCAGCCGACGCGGCTGGACCAGCGAGGTCGAGCGCCACGGCCGGGTCATCGAGAGCCTCGAAGGCCATCTTCGGCAGCTCGAGAAAGAGCCGGCGTCGGAGGGTGTGCTCGACACGCCTCCGAGGGCCGGTTAATCGAGCGGTTGAACTAGGAGATCAAGCGGCGCGCCGACGTGGTCGGCATCTTCCC
>CAYZDQ010000404.1:0-3201 GCA_964476955.1 uncultured Anaerolineaceae bacterium | reverse complement strand
CTGATCGTGATCGGCGTCGGCATCGCAGCTGCGGTGTCCGAGCAAGTCGTCATCGCACTGCTTGCGTCCTCAGCCGGTCTGCTCTCAGTGGTCCTTGGAGCCACTCGACACAGGGAGGCCATAGCGCACTAGCACTCCAACCAACTCAGGCGGCTCCTGGTGGCCGCCGCTCAAGCGGAGCCCGTCCGGCCCTCCTCCGGACGGGCTCAAACCTTGTCTGCGGCGCCCGGTCGAGTTCCTCTGGAGCCCGTTTTGACTCCGGGAATGGCCACCCGAGGCTCCGCTGAGTCTCCCGCGGACTCCAACGGCAAGGCTGGACGTCCCGCTTGGTCGTTCGAGTCTTGGGAAGACTCAGCTGCCCCAAGCGACTCAGCCCCTGGGCCACGCGGCCATCCTGTCAGGACTGACCGGACGCTTGAGTGAGCTCGTTGTGATGCCCGGAGCCGCCATTCCATCCCCCGGAGACTGGCAGGGACGCTGGCGGCGTGTTCCGAGTCCGGGACGAATGGGATCGCGCTCTAGCAGCAGTGCGAGCGTCAGGTGAGTCCCCCAGGGATGAATGGGCCGGCCCACAGAACGGCGTCCCTACAGCGTCTGGTTGGCCAGCTCCAGCTGATGCAGCGTGCGCCGCTGCAGCGCCTCGAGACGGGCGGGGTTGAGCACCTCACAGGCCCAGTCCCAGTGCAGCGAGACCACATCGCCCGGCTCCACGTCGGCCACGAAACCCGAGCCGTCCAGCCAGCGCCGGACCGACTGCACCTTGGGCTCCACCAGCGCCAGCTTCCCCTCCGCCAGGCCCAGCGGTACGGCGTTGACCACGAGCGAGTCGCCGGTCACTTCCTTCACGCGGCCCCAGCGGATGCGGCAGGTATCCATGAGCCCGACCGCATCAGCCACGCTGCCGCGGCGCTGCGTGCCGATCATGGGGAACACGTCGAAGACGTGGAAGGCATGCGTCGGTCGAGCACCGGCCTCCGGCTTGCCCTGCAGCCACTTCCAGGTCTCGGCCGGCAGTTGCGCTCGGAAGCGCGCGTCGATGGACTTGGTCATCAGCACCGGGTCCACGTGGTCGGAGAGCGAGTTGCCGATCCAGTAGGCGTCCACCACACGCAGGTCCAGCGGGTCTTCGATGCCGTTGGCGGCGGCGATCAGCTCGAGATAGGGGTAGGCGCCCTCGAACCCGGCAGCCAGTTCACGCAGGCCGCGGTCGATCTCAAGCGCCTGCTTCTCGGTCGGTCCTTCCGTCTCGGCCGAGCCCAGGGCGGCGGCACCCAGCTCCAGCAGCGAGCGCCAATCTTCCGGCCCGCACAGGCCAAGACGGTTGGGGCCAAAGGCGTAGCGCGCGAACAGCACCGGCCCGGTCGGGGTCGGGCGCGCACGGTCAGCAGGGCCGGATGGGGGCAGGGTCACGGGCATCGGGAGGGGAACGTCAGTCGGTGGTCTCGACCGCGGCCGGCTCCTCCGGGCCGGTCATGAGCACGCTGAATGCGTTGCTCATCTCTGCGGCCTGGTCCTCGTCGAGTACCCGCACCACGGTGCCGCTGTTGACGAGCACCCAGTCACCGACGACGAGATCGGGCTCGAGCATCATCGAGGCCCTGTCGATCTGGCCGCTGATCTCGACCTCGCAGATCTGTCCGTCGACCGCGACGACGCGGCCCGGCATCATCAGACACATGGGGCTACCTCCCGGCACACCACGGCCGGTCCGGGGACCTGGGGCAGGGAAGCGCCACAGTGATCGCACCGCGGGTCGGCCGGAGAGGACTTGACCGCCAGCTCGCCGCAGCGTGCGCAATGGATATCGTTGGTCGTGAGCGTGAACGTGGTGCTGCTGAAGCCGTGTTCCACGAGGTAGTGGGCAGCGTCGAGCGCCACCGACTCGGCCTCGGCACGGGTGGCGTCACGGATCTCCAGCTCGAGCTGGCCACCCGTTCCCGTCCTGGGCCAGTCGGCGATGACCTTCTCGATCGCGTCACCGACGGCACCTGCGTCATGCATGACCCCATCATGACCCCGGAGCGCAATCGGCGCCGCTGGCGAACGGCCCGCACCGCCGGGTCGAGCGGCCCCAACCTCGGGGGTCCGCCGGCCCCTGTCGGCCCCTTGTCTGGTCCGCTAGGGTGGGCGCCATGAGCGACCTCAACGTGCTGGCCGACGGTATCCGCGCGACCTGGTTCGGCTCCGACCTGTCCGAGGCCTCGATCGAGCGCCTCGCCGGCATGGCCCGCGAGTACGAGACGCCCGCACGTGCCCGCCTGCTGCGTGAGGGTGACGACCCCAAGGAGCTCTCCATCCTCGTCGAGGGGCGCATCGCCCTGACCGAGCACGTCGCCGGCCGTGGCTCGGTGACGCTGATGAGCGCGGAGCCGGGTGACGTTTTTGGCTGGTCGGCGTTGATCCCGCCGTACCGCGCCACTGCCACCGTCGTGAGCCTGGAGGCGGTCAGGGTCATCGCCATCGAGGCCGAGCCGTTGCGGGCCGCGCTCAAGGACGACTGCGTGCTGAGTGCCGGCATCTACCCACGCCTGGCAGAGGCGCTGGCCCGTCGACTCGAAGCCACTCGCCAGCAGCTGCTCGATCTCTACGGCTCCGAGCAGCGAACCCCCTGGTAGTGGGTCGCGAGGTACTCCCCGGCGGACCGCCCCCGGAGCTCACTGCGCAGCGCAGTGACATCGTCGTCTTCGCTTGCGGCGATCCGGCCCATGCCGAGCACGAGTCGATCGCCATCGCCGCCTGCACCGGTCTGCCGACCGAGACGCTGGGACGGATCGATCTGAAGATCGTCGGGCCGATGCGTCCGGAGTACCTGCGCGATCTGGCGCCGGGGACGCACGTGCTCATCGCCGACACCTTCGCTGGCACGCCCGGTGAGACCAGCGTCGTGCCGCTGCTGGAGCTGAGTGGCCGCGAAGAGCCGCTGGTGGCCAGCTCCACGATCGACCCTCCGCTCGACGAGGTGGTGGCCATGGCGCAGCTGTTGCGTGACGAGCCGCTGCGTGGCCGCTTCGTCGGCCTCGGCGTGGAGTCGGTCGACCTGCGCGCAGAGCCCGATCCGGAAGCGGTGGAGCGGATGCGCGCAGCCGTCTCGACCGCTATCGACTCCCCACGGCCGACCGAAGGGGGTAGCGCCTAGTGGTGTCTTTCAGAAGTAGCTAGACGGTAGTCCTGGGTTCCGGTACGCTGCCCGGTATGGCACAT
>CAYZDQ010000403.1:0-3206 GCA_964476955.1 uncultured Anaerolineaceae bacterium | reverse complement strand
GTTGGGTGTGGCCGCCTCGCCCGAGTACCTCTGGCCGGCCAAGAGCCGCCAGGAGATCCTGGTGTTGCCGGACGACTTCGGCGTCATCTTCGCGCCGGAGACCTTCGTATCCGCGCTGGCGCCCAACGCACTGCGCTCGGAGGTGCTCTTCCGCCTGGCTGACGACACATCGGCTGAGTCGGTGGAGTCCGCTCGCGACGCGGCCTTGGCCGCCGGTGCCCTCGACGCCTACACCCTCGACGAGCAACCCTCGAACGCGGCCCTGCAGGAGGACGTCTCCGGCTTCGCCGAGATGTCCGTGATGTTCCCCGCCTTTTTCCTCATCGCGGCTGCCTTTGCCACCTACGTGATGCTCGGCCGGATGATCTCCGGGCAGCAGGCCAACATCGGCACGATGCGCGCACTCGGCTTCCGCAGCCGGACCATCACCTGGCACTACGCGGCCATCGGTGTGGCCGTGGGTATCGTCGCTTCGATCGCGGGTGTGCTCATCGGCGCGCTACTGGCGGAGGCCATCACGCGCCTCTACACCGGTGCCCTGAGCATCCCCGCTGCGGTCGTGGACATCCGGCTCTCGACGGTCTTCGTGGGCTTCCTCACCGGTGTGCTCACCGGCTTCCTGGCCGCCTGCTTCCCCGCCCGCAGTGCCGGTCGGATCTCGCCCGCCACGGCCATGCGCGGCCAGCTGCCGCCCGGTGGTGGCGGTGAGTCCACCCTGGAGCGCCTGGTCCCGCCCTTGCGCCGCCTACCCGTGCGCTGGCTGTCCGCGGTCCGAGGCCTGGGACGGGCACGCCGGCGAAGCGTGGCCTCGATCGTGGGCGTCATGCTCGCGACGATGTTGATCATCGTCTCGTGGGGCATGATCGACACCATCCAGGTGCTCCTGGATCGCCAGTTCGTGCAGATCCAGCACTACGACGCGCAGCTCCACGTGGCCGGTCGCTCGGCCGACGAGGTGGCCGCCGACGTGGCTGGGATCGACGGCGTCACGGCCATCGAGCAGGCCTTGGTGGCACCGGTCTCGGTAGTCGGACCGGAGGGCTCGTACACCACCACCCTCACCGCACTCGAGCCTGACGCAGGCATGCACCGGCTACTGGGTCGCGATGGCACGATCCTGCCGGTACCGGAAACCGGGGTCGTGCTTGGCGATGCGCTCGAGGGCCAGCTCGGGGTGGAGGTCGGTGACACCGTCTCGCTCGATCTGGCCGGAGTGGTCACGCTCAAGGACGTGCCCGTGGCCGCCTTCGTGAAGGAGCCGCTCGGTACCTACGCCTACGCTTCGCTGGCATATGCCATGTCCGCGACGGAGGCGGCGACCGGGACGGCCCTCCCGGGCGAGCTGAACCCGGCCAACCTGCTCATGGTCACCTTCGACGAGGGCGTCGATGGTGGGGGCATGCGGGCGCCGTTGAGCGATATCGCCGGTGTCGCTGCCTTCATCGACTCCAACGCGCTCTACGAGCTGGTGCAGGAGTTCATGGCCCTGTTCTACGTCTTCATCGGCGTGATGATCGTGCTCGGTGGCGTGCTCGCTTTCGCGCTCATCTACAACACGATGTCGGCCAATATCTCCGAACGCCAGGGCGAGCTGGCGGTGTTGCGCACGCTGGGCCTGTCGCGACGTGCGATCGGCTCCATGGTCACGGTGCAGAACCTGCTGCTGACGCTCATCGGCCTGGTGCCCGGGCTCATCTTCGGTTGGGCGCTGGCCTGGGTCTTCATGGCCACGTTCAGCTCGGACATGTTCTCCTTCGAGCTCAACATGCAGCCGCTCACGTTCGTGCTCACGGCGGTCGCCATCATCATCGTCGGGCTGCTCTCGCAGTGGCCGGCCCTGCGGGCGGTAGACAGGCTGGACCTGGGCCAGATCGTGCGCGACCGCTCGTTCTAGGCAACGACCGCACAGCGACCGTCAAGTGCCCTTGAGGAGAGGGTGCCGGCTGACCTGAACGGGAAGGGAAGAACGGCCCGAGGGTGGTGGGGGTGAAGCCTGATACCCTCGGGTTCGAGAACCCCCGCGAGGGCGGCTTGGAGATCCCCGGCGCCGCCGGCATCGACGGGGAGGTGCCGCGACTCGCCCTGACGTGCATCAAGGAGTCCAGTACCCGATGTCCACCCCCCGCTCGCGCCTGCTCATCACCGCGGCCACGACCACAGCTCTGGCGCTGACCACCCTGGCCACACCGGTCGCCGCAGAGGAGATGGGCGACGATTCCGCCATGGTCGGCGGCGCGGTGACCG
The DNA here is from genome assembly GCA_964476955.1 of uncultured Anaerolineaceae bacterium. GTDB lineage: Bacteria > Chloroflexota > Limnocylindria > Limnocylindrales > CSP1-4 > JAFMJV01. The sequence continues at coordinate 962 of CAYZDQ010000403.1, read as the reverse complement.
TCTACACCTCGGTCACGCAAGACACGGTCGATGCCGTGCTGGCCGCCCTGGCCGAGGTCAATCCCGACCTGGCCGTGGAGGTCTTCCGCGCACCCACCGGCGAGCTCGACGCGCGTATCGCGACCGAGCAGCGCACCGGCGGCCTGGGTGCCGACCTGCTGTGGATGACCGACCCGCTCTCGGTCCAGCGCTACGAGGCGGAAGGCCTGCTCGCGCCGCTCGAGGGCGAGGCCTTCGAGGTCGTCCCAGAGGCCTACCAGGGCGACACCTTCGTGGGCACCCGCCTGCTCAACCTCGTGCTCGTGTCAGGCGCCGATGTGGAGCCCAAGCCGGCGAGCTGGGCCGACCTGGCCGAGGCCGAGGGCGTGGTCATGCCCGATCCCGGGTTCGCCGGTTCCGCCTTCGCCGCACTCGGCTACCTCGCCACCAACGACGAGTACGGCATGGACTACTACCAGGCGCTCAAGGACAACGGTGCGGTCGTGGTCAAGTCGCCCGTGGATACGGTCACGGGTGTGGCCGAGGGCATCTACCAGACCGGCATCACCCTGGACAAGATCGCCCGCGCCAACGTGGACAAGGGTGCGCCCATCGAGATGACCTGGCCGGAGCCGGGGGCCATCGCACTCTTCAGTCCGGCCGCGGTCGTGGCCGAGAGCGACGACCTTGCCGCGGCTCAGGCCTTCCAGGCCTTCCTGGTCTCGCCGGAAGGGCAGGCCGCCATCGCCAGCACCGGCTGGCAGCCCGTGCGCGACGACGTCGAGTGGCCGCATGAGGACACCGTCGTGAGTGCCGAGTGGGACGAGCTGTATGGCAGCCAGTCCGAGCTGCTGGAGGAGTTCTACGCCATCTTCGGTGACTGATACATCGATCACTCCGCTCGGGAACGGGCCCGCCTCTGGTGGGTCCGAGCCGCGCGGATTGCGACTGATCGCGCGGCGCTGGGCACCCGGCGCCGCGTT
>CAYZDQ010000402.1:0-3206 GCA_964476955.1 uncultured Anaerolineaceae bacterium | reverse complement strand
ATCAGGACCATCGCAGCTGGTTCAGGCGGGACCAGCTGCGACTGCACAACCGCATCGTGGTGGAGTACGAGAACAGCTACGACGCCACCGGGGATGGACTGCACCACTTCGTCGATCCCGAGGACGGCCTCACGTACGTCTACAGCAACCTCGAGCCGTTCTCCGCGCACCGTGTCTTCCCCTGCTTCGACCAGCCGGACATCAAGGGCACGTACCGCCTGCAGGTCATCGCTCCGCGCGAGTGGCGGGTGATCAGCTCCGAGGAGCTGCTGGCCGCCGGCCCCCTGAGCGGGGGGCGCCGCGTGCACGACTTCCCGCGCTCACCTCGCTTCTCCACGTACCTCTTCTCACTCATCGCGGGACCGTACGTACGCCTCGAGTCGGAGCACCGGGGGCTGCCCCTCGGCCTCTATGGGCGTGCCTCCATGCGATCAGAGCTCGAGCGCAGCGCTGACGAGATCTTCGAGGTCACCGCCCAGGGCATGGACTACTACGCCGATCTCTTCGGGCGACCGTACGCCTTCGGCAAGTACGACCAGCTCTTCGTGCCCGAGTTCAACGCCGGAGCCATGGAGAACGTCGGCGCGGTCACCTTCCACGACAGCTTCATCTTCCGCGACCCGCCGACCTACGGACAGCGCCTCATCCGCGCCGAGGTCGTGCTGCACGAGCTCGCTCACATGTGGTTCGGGGACCTCGTCACGATGCGCTGGTGGGACGACCTCTGGCTCAACGAGACCTTCGCCACCTACCTCTCGTACCGCTGCCTGGCCGATGCCACCCGCTTCACCGATGCCTGGCAGGTGTTCAACGGACAGATGCGTCCGGCCGCCTACCGTCAGGATCAGCTGGCCACGACACACCCGGTGGCGACGCGTGTGGCACACACCGATCAAGCGGTCGGCAACTTCGACGCCATCACCTACGAGAAGGGCGCGGCCGTCATCAAGCAACTCGTGGCCACGCTCGGCGATGAGGCCTTCCGCGAAGGGTTGCACGCCTACATCGATGCTCATGCCTGGGAGAACGCCACCCTGGCGGACTTCCTCGGCGCGCTCGGCGAGGCCTCCGGCCGGTCGCTGGAGGGTTGGGCCGAGCTGTGGCTGCAGACCCCGTCACTCAACACCATCGGTGCGAGCTGGACCGAGGTGGACGGTCGCGTCGAGGCCATGGAGCTTCACCAGCTGGCCCCGGCTGCCTATGCCACGCTGCGACCCCACGCCACCACGGTGGGCCTTGTCGAGGCTACGCCGGTTGGACTGCATATCGAGTCGCTGCCAGTGACGATCGAGGGTGAGCGGCTCGCCATCGTCGGAGCGGAGGGACGGCCGGCACCGCTGTTCGTGTACCCCAACCACGGCGATCATGACTATGCCCTTGCGGAGCTCGACCGAGCCTCGCTGGACTTCGCCCTGGAGCGCCTACCGGAGCTGCCCGACGCGTTGCTTCGTCAGCAGGTCTGGTCGACGTTGTGGGAGATGGTCCGCGCCAGCCACCTGCGTTCCACCGAGTACCTCGAGGCTGTGCGCCAGTTCGCCCCCGGCGAGACCGATCGTTCGCTGGTGGGCTCCATCGTCGACCGCGCCACGGCGGCCCAGCGACGCTACCTGCCCGACGCTGATCGCGGGGCGGTCTCGCGAGCACTGACCGAGGCGGCCATCGGCGCGCTGCAGGCCACCGATGATCCCGACCTGCGCCTGGTGTGGGCGCGGAGCGCGGCTACGTTCGCGGCGGACACCGACGACGTCGGCCGGCTGCTCGAGCTGATCGATGGCGAATGGACGGTCCCGGGTTTCGAGCCGGACCAGCAGCTTCGCTGGGCGCTCGCGGTCAAGGCCGCTGCCCACGGACTGGACGCGGCCCTCTCGCGCGTCGAGCATGAGCGCGGGCGCGACCCTTCGGATCGCGGACAACGCGCTGCCATCCGCGCCGCGGCCAGCCGCCCCCAGGCGGGCGTGAAGGAGGAGACCTGGGCGCGCATCAACGATTCCGGCTACGGGTCGGACTACCTCACGCGCGCCGCCATCGCCGGCTTCCAGTGGTCACATCAGCGTGAGCTGCTCGAGAGCTACCGAGCTCCGTTCTACGAGCAGGTCGGGCAGGTCTACCGCACTCGCGATCACGCCTATGCGGAGAGCTACCTGCGTTGGCTCGTCCCGGATCGGTGGGCTGAGCCCGACGAGCTCGAGCGCATGCGCGCCTTCACCGCCGGGTTGGATGAGGAGCAGGAGCTGCTGCGGCGTCACCTGACCGAGGTCGCCGATGATCTGGCCCGGGACATCGAAGTGCGCGCGTTCGCGCGAGAGGGCCTCCTCGAGGTCGGCTAGCGACCACCGCGCGGACGTCCGCGACCAGCGGGTCGACGGGGCCCACCGCGACCGCGGCCACCGCGCGAGCCCGTGCTCGAGCGCCGCGTGCTGGGATCCACCTCGAAGCCGCGAACCTGCCGCACCGGCAGGTCGCGCTTGAGCAGGCGGTTGATGCCCTTGAGCTGGTCCTCCTCCTCGAAGGAGACCAGCGAGATGGCGATGCCCTCCTTGCCGGCACGACCAGTGCGACCGATGCGATGGACGTAGTCCTCCGGGTCGTAGGGGATCTCGAAGTTGACGACCACCGGCAGATCCTCGATGTCCAGGCCCCGCGCGGCCACGTCGGTGGCCACCAGCACCCGCACCTCGCCGGACTTGAACTGCTCCAGCGCACGCTCACGTTCGGGCTGGGTGCGGTCACCGTGGATGGCCGTCGCCTCCACGCCGCCGCGATCGAGCTGCGAGGCCAGGCGCCGGGTCATCTGCTTGGTGCGACAGAAGACCAGCACCTGGTGCAGGTCGCGGTTGCGGATGAGGTAGCTCAGCATCTCCCGCTTGCGGTCGGGATCCACGAGGTAGGCCACCTGCTCGACCGATTCGGCCGCAGCGATGGTCGGCTCGATGTCGACGGTCTCGGGCTTGTCGAGGAAGGTGCTTGCGAGAGAGCGCACCTCGGCATCGAGCGTGGCCGAGAAGAGCAGGTTCTGGCGCTTCGCCGGGAGCAGGGCCACGATGCGGCGGATGTCGTCGATGAAGCCCATGTCCAGCATGCGGTCGGCCTCGTCGAGGACGAGCACCTCGACCTGTCCCAGGTTGAGCGTGCGACTGCCGGCATGGTCTAGCAGGCGGCCGGGCGTGGCCACGACCACTGTACGGCCCTGGCGCAACGCGTTGGCC
>CAYZDQ010000401.1:0-3207 GCA_964476955.1 uncultured Anaerolineaceae bacterium | reverse complement strand
CGGTCCAGGAGTAGGCGAGTGGTGTGTAGCCGACTTGCACGATCGGGATACCCCCGGTGACCCCGTTGGCGATGAAGGCGCTGCCGGCGACGAAGTGCGCCCCAGCGACCAGCGCGGTGGCCGAAGCTCCCGCACCGTCCGCCACATTCCCGAAGAAGACCGAGTCGCGGATGTCGAGCGATCCGGTGGGAGGGACGGCCCAGGCCACCGCCTCGGCTCCGGACTGGTCATCGACGAGGTTGCCGCCGTGTCTCGCGTCAACTATTTCTTCCGATCGACGACAACTATTTCTGCCGGTCATCGCGGCCCGGTTGATCCCCCCAAGATCCCCGTCGTCGTCGGGGCTGTGGGCAGTGTGGTCAGGTCGGGCGCCCCGGGCCGAAGGCACGGGGAACCCGAGCTGTCCAAAGGCCTGGGGGCAAGTCGAAGACTTGTCCCAGGAGGCGGTGGTCAGGCGGTGGTCAGGCGCAGCCGCGAAGCGGCAGGCTGTCCACGGGCTGTCCACCGACTCCGGCAGGCCTGGCACTGTCCACAGCCCGTCGGTCACGGCGCGTCCTTGTGCCCGGAGCGGTAGCTCTCCACGTCGAACTCGAGCACGACCGAGTGGTGGACGAGGCGGTCGATGGCGGCCGCCGTCGTCATCGGGTTCTGGAAGATCCGGTCCCACTCGCTGAAGACCAGATTGCTGGTGATCACGAGCGAGCGGCGCTCGTACCGCTCGGCCATCAGGGTGAACAGCACCTCGATCTCCTCGGGGCTCTGCTGCACGTAGCCGATGTCGTCCAGCACGATGACCTCGAATCGGTCGAGCTTGCGGAGGGCTCGTGGCAGCTCGAGGTCCCGCTTGGCAGCCAGGAGGTCCTGGACGAGCTTGAAGGTCGGCGCGAACAGCACCGACCGGCCGGCGGCGACCAGCTCGTGGCCGATGGCGCAGCAGGCGTGGCTCTTGCCGGTCCCGGGAAGCCCGAAGGCGAGCACGTTCTCGGCGCGGTCGGCGAAGCCGCCGGTCGCGAGCTCGCGGAGCTTCTGGGCGAGCGGGAGGCCGAGTCGATCCAGGTCCAACGTTTCCATCGTCTTGCCGGCAGGCAACTTGCTCGCTCGACGGAGGCGATCGACACGGCGATGCATCCTCGCATCAGCCTCGGCCAGCAGCACGTCCTCGAGCACCGGCAGCGCGTCGTCGTGGCCGGCCTTGATGAACATCCGCTCTGCCTCGAACGACGCCGTCGACAGCTTGAACTTCATCAGCAGGTCCTCGACGCTTCGGGCCGCCTTGCGGTTCTCGGGCGTATCCATCACACACCCCCGATCAGCAAGTCGAACTTCTTGAGGTCGGGCGTCTTGGGCTTGATGTCCGGCACACGCGAGGACTGCGGAGCCGCCGCGGCCTGAACGGCGGCGTAGTCGAAGCGCTTTTCCGACTCCATCAGCTCGATGAGGGCCTGATCGACGCGGCTCTCGATCGTCGAGGCCGCCAGGTGCAGCACCCGCACGTACTCGATGTCGCCCCGCTCCCCACGCCACTGCGTCAGCAGGTCGTAGGCCTGGCGGAACGCCGGCGTCGGGAACAGCTCCTCCCGGTACTTGTAGCGGGCGAAGGCACCCGGCTTGCGCACCAACGACCAGATCACGTGGCGGTAGTCGATCCGCACCGTCCGCTCGCCCCGGAGCCTCGGCATGGTCTCGATGTGGGTGCCGCCGTACCAAACCTCGACGGTGTCGGCGTACTGGTGGGCTGTTACCTGGTGATTCTTGAGCCGGCTCGGCACCGAGTAGGCACGGCCTCCGACCCGCACCGTGCTCCAGCGTCGAACCGTCGCCGTGTACTTCGTGTAGTCGGGTAGCCGGTGTGCTGGCAGCGGCTTGAGGTGCGCCCGCTCGGCGGCGATGGCCTCGGCCTTCGGGCCGTTGATCTTCTGGGCGACCTTCTCGCGCACCCAGTCGATGTACTGCTCGACCGAGTCGAAGTCCCGGCTGCCCCGGACGATGAGCTGCTGCTCGATCAAGCTCTTGAGCAGGTCGTTGCCTTTCTCAGCGCCGCCATTCTCGTTGGACTTCCCGGCGTTGATCCGCGTGGAGCGGCAGTCGTAGTGGTCCATGACCGCCTTCCATCGAGTCGTGAGTGCTCGCCCGCCGCTCTTCTTCAGCTCCCGGGTGGCCGCCGACAGGTTGTCGTGGCGAAGCACCTCGGGGACGCCCCCGAGCGCCCACAGCGCGCTCTGCGTGCCGCGAAGCAGGGCCTCGTAGGTCTCGCTGAAGGCCAGCTCGAACCACTGCCAGCCGCTGCAGCTCAACCGGAAGGTGAACAGCAAGTGCGGGAAGAGCACGCCGGCGATCGTCACCATCAGCGCGTTGCAGTTGGTGAAGTCGAACGCTCCCTCGCGACCCGGTGGGTGCTCCTGCTCGAAGAACACCTCCTGGTCGGGACCATGGACGGCGCGCCAGTCCCGCACCCGTCTCTGCAGCGTGCGCAGTTGACCATCTGGGAACTTCCCCGGATACCGGTGCTGCAACTCGCCCAACACCGTCAGCGACTCGAGCTTGCGGTCCTTGTCGGCCCGCAGCATCGGCACCACGTCCGACGCCCAGACCTCCACGAACGGGTCCGGTCGCGTCCGCCAGTGCCGCTTCTTCTTCCTCTGCGACGGGAGCGGCCCCTGCTCCCAGTCACGTGCTGCACGCACGCTCATCCCAGCGGCCGCTGCCGCGGCCTCCTGCGTCTTGTTCTCCATCGTCCTCTTCCGTCTCAGCAGCCTGACCTGCTCGTCGGTCACCATCAGCGCCTCCAGCGAGGCGAGGAGGGTGCCGATCGCTCAGCTCAGGTGGGCGGCGAACCGGCAAAAGTAGTTGTCGCTGACCGGCAGAAGTAATTGTCGCTGTTCAACACTGTGTGTACTTCATCGATCACTGCTTCTGCGCCTCCCCAGGAGTAGTTGACCCAGGTGGCTGTGATGTACACGCTTCCACCGATTAGGTACTCACCCCCGTAGGAGACGGTGTCGCTCCAATACATGACAGCAGTCTCGCCGTAGTAGGTCTCAACATCGTAGGTGACGCGCGAGACATCGGTGCACAGGTTCTCATTGAAGTCTATGGAGAAGTGGCAGAGCCGTTCATCGACGCACTCATCATTCCCATAGTAGAGGTAGTTGCTGCGGCACTCGTAGCCTTCTTCGCAGGCCTCCTCAAGCGTCATGTTGCCACACC
>CAYZDQ010000400.1:0-3209 GCA_964476955.1 uncultured Anaerolineaceae bacterium | reverse complement strand
GTCCTTGTCAAAGTGGTCCGCAAGCCGCTAGCCAATTCTGAATCGGGACACTAGCAGCGCAGTGCTAGTACTCGTCCTAGGACCCTGCAGGCCCAAACGAGTACTAGTGGCGGCGCCACCCCGTACTACTGGATCCCCTCGACGGTGCAGGGCAGAGGCCCCGACCCGGACGGCTGGGTGCGCAAGCTGGGCGCGATGAATGTGCAAGGTGGCTCCGCGAACCACATCGGAGCCGCCTGCGCCGCCGAGGCCGAGCTCATCGGGGACGCACTGCGCGAGCGGCCCTCGCTGGCGACATTCGCGACACGGACGGCGGAAGTGGAGCCTGCATCGGCACTGGCGTAAGCTCTCCGAGACGCCGCTGATCTGGCACCGAGCGACCGCTAGCACCGTCAGCGCTGCGCTCCGTGCGCCGCATCGTCGCCCCGTAGGCGATGGCGCCCAGAGTGACGAGGAAGCCGACCGACTGCGGCAGCGTCAGCGACTGGCCCAGTGCCAACCATCCGACGACCACGCCGGTGACGGCCGAAGCCAGCCCCAGCAGCGGTGGCGCGGCCACGGGCAGACGATGGATGCCACGGAACCAGAGGACACTGGCGACTCCGGTTGCGGCGATGGACAGATAGGCGAAGCCGGCGAGGTTCATCTCGCTGAGCGTCGCGGGCACGCCTTCGACGACGATGGCCAAGGGCACGATGACGATGCCGCTCAACAGCAGCTGCCAGCCGGTCGACGCCACCCGATCACGTGGGGCCGGTAGTCGCTTCGTGAGGATCACCCCGGCCGCGAACGAGACGTTGGCCCCGAACGCGAGCAGGAGTCCCAGTGGGTCGAGGGAGCCCGTCGGACTTCCCACCACGAGCAGCACGCCGACCGCTGCGGCCAGCCCGATGGCGAGTTCGATCCGGCCTGGTGCCACCCGGACCAGGAGCGCCGTGCCGACCACGACGAGCAGGGGCTGCAGACCGGCGAACGAGGCGATGACGCCACCGGGGACGCGGTAGGTCGCCGCCACGAGGAGGGGCATGAACAGCCCGAAGTTGAGCAGCGAGAGGGCAGCGATGTGTGCCCACTCCCGACCGCGAGGCCGCCAGCCCGATGAGAGCAGACCGACCGCGACCAGCAGGAGTCCTGCCGGCACGACGCGTACGGCCGCGATGAGCAGGGGATGATCGGCGGGCAGCGCCTCGGTCACGACCCAATAGGTGGTACCCCACGAGATCGGCGCCAGCAATGTGGTTAGCGCCACAGCACCGGAGCCACCGCTCGATACCTTCATTTCAAGTATCTTAACATCAAGAAGTTGAATGTCCAGCCATACCTGCGTAGGCTGGGGTCGTGAGTCGGAAGCGCGACACGGTCGACCATGTCCAGGCCCAATGGGCAGAGGAACGGCCCGAGCTCGATACCTCGGCCTTCGCGGTGATCGGGCGTGTATCGCGCCTGTCCCGGATCATCGATAGGCGGCTCATCGAGAACTTCCAGCGGCACGGTCTCGATGGCGACTGGATGTTCGACGTGCTCATGACACTGCGTCGGGCAGGGGAGCCCTACGAGATGACGGCGGGTGTGTTGGTGCGCCAGACGATGGTCACGACGGGCGCGATGCCCAACCGCATCGACCGGCTAGCGGCGCGTGACTTCGTCGAGCGCGTCACGACCCCGGCTGACCGGCGGGTCGTGATCGTCCGGCTCACACCCGAGGGACGACGGGTCGTGGATGAGACGGCAGAGACACACTACGCGCTGGAACGCGAGCTGCTCCGCGGTCTCACGCCTCCGCAGCGAACTGCCCTGGCCACGAACCTGCGCACGCTCCTGGTCGATCTCGGCGACGAGGCCCACGAGTCGTAGACGTCGGGGCCCATTGACAGCATCCCTCGCTCGCGGCACCGTGCGCTCTCGGGTCGGCGCATCTCCCGGCGAACCGGCCCATGCGAGGAGGCAGTGATGTCCACGATCAACCCCTACCTCACCTTCAACGGCGATTGCGCGCAGGCATTCGACTTCTACCGGTCCGTCTTCGGTGGCGAGTTCGCGCTGGTGCAGAAGTTCTCCGATGCCCCGCCGGAGATGCCGGTCGCGGCGGAGGACGGAGACAAGGTCATGCATGTATCGCTGCCGCTGGGCGACGGCCAGGTGCTGATGGGCTCCGATCAGCCCAGCGAGCGTGGGCCCGTGCAGGATGGCAGCTCGATCTCCATCAGCGTGGGTCCGGACTCGGCCGAGGAGGGCTGCGCGCCTTCGAGGCGCTGGCCGACGGTGGCTTGGTGGTGATGCCCTACGAGCGCCAGTTCTGGGGCGCTGACTACGGCATGTTTGTCGACCGCTTCGGTATCACGTGGATGGTCAACTTCGAGCATCCTCAGGGGTAGCCACCCATCAGGACAGAGTCAGATCCGGGGGACCCAACATGCCCAAGCTCACCATCGTTGCCGACATCCACGCCCAGCCCGACCGGGCCGAGCTGGTCAAGACCGAGCTGCAGAAGCTCATCCCGCCCACGCGGGCCGAGGCTGGATGCCTTCAGTACGACCTCCATCAGGACGACGAGGACCCGGCCCACTTCCTCTTCTTCGAGATCTGGGAGAGTCGCGATCTGTGGCAGGACCACATGAAGGCCCCGCATCTGGCGGCCTTCCAGACGGCCGCCGAAGGTGCCATCGTCGAGCTCGTCGTCAGCGAGATGACGCAGGTCGGCTAGGACCGCGCCGGCGTCCAGCTATGCGGGCGGTGGTAGTCGCCGCCGAAGCCCATCAAGCGCCAGCATCGAGACGCCCGCGAAGAGTGAGACGAAGCACATCGGCAGGCCCTCGAACGTGGGACATTCGAGAGCGCCGGTCAGCTCGTTGACCGAGAACCAGAGACCGATGGCCGTGACCACGCCCGCGCCGAGCAGGAAGGCAGCATTCCCAATCTTCGTCTCGAGCGCCCAGGCCCCTGCCAGCGCTGCCAGGTATCCCCCGAGCACGAGGTAGCAGGCGGGGACCCCCAGGAGCTCCGGGCAGGTCGGCTCGCGGAAGAGCTCGGACAGGACCAGCCAACCGGTGAGCAGGACGCCCACCGCAGCGAAGCCGATGATGATCCCGATCAGGCGCTCGGACGTGATTCGCAGCATCACAGGAGCCTAGCGCGCACGCCCGGATGCGTGCCTGCTCGTGCATACCTAGAAGTCGAAGACCTTCTTCGTCAACTCCACCCACGTCCGC
>CAYZDQ010000399.1:495-3211 GCA_964476955.1 uncultured Anaerolineaceae bacterium | reverse complement strand
ACAGGCCGCTGGGAAATCTCCGGTGAAGAGGCCCGTGAAGGCGAAGACGTCCATCCGCCACGCCTCCCCCATCTCTCCCAGGCGCATGGTGACTTCACTTGGACCGCCTGCCGCGTAAATGCCTACCAGAGACACCAGGAGGATGGCGAAGACGGCGACCGCGGCCATCACGGTGCGCCGATCGGAGACCGAGGCGTACTCGGCGATGGTCACCAGCAAGGCCACGGCCGGCGTGAGCACGATCACGTAGCTGCCCAGCGTGGCCCACGCCCACGGCGACGTCGCGACCAGTCCAGCGACCACGGCAGCGACGTCGGTCATGTCGCCGGCCTGGCCCTCGACGCCCGCGACCTCCGCCATCACGGCGATGACGAAGCACAGCCCGCTGAGGAGCACGCCGCCCGTGAGGGTGGCGCTGGTATGGCGGCGAGGCGCGGTCACACGCACGGCGGACGGTCTACTCATAGCGACAGGAACTGTCCGAACATGCCGATGGCGAAGATGCTGGCCACGACCACGAAGCCGAGACGCAGCGCGTTCTGTGAGAAGCGGGGCGAAAGCTGCGCCCCGAGCCGTGCGCCGATGAGCACGCCCAGCGCTACCGGAGCCGCCAGCAAGGGGTCGACCTGCCCGTCGGCAAGGCGCACCAGAGCGCCTGCGCCGGCCGTCGCCGCGAGCATGTACGTGCTCGTGGTGGTCGCCACGCGGATGGGCACGTGCATGAGTACGTTCATGGTGGGCACGTTGATGAGGCCGCCGCCGACACCGAGCAAGCCGCTCACGTTGCCGGCCAGGAACGAGACCGCCGCACCGGGCCCGAGGCGGCGTGCCTGGTAGACGACCGTCTCGCCGCTCGTCGGCTCCACGTATGAGGACGCGAACCCCGTGCCGATCGCGCTGTCGGGTGGGACCGGCGGTCGTGGATGGCGCACCTGCCGGAACATCTGGATGGCCACCGCGGTCAGCAGGATGGCGAAAGCCAGGGCCAGGATGCGACTGTCGAGGATGCCCGAGGTCACACCGCCGGTGAGACCGCCCAGGGCGGCTCCCGCCAGCAGCACCAGCGCCAGGCGCCGATCGACGATGCCGCTCGTGATGTAGGGCGGACTCGCCGAGAGGGACGTGCCGATGACGGCGATGAGGCTGGCGGCGGTGGCCGTCTTGACGTCATGACCGAGGGCGATGGTCAGGGTGGGCACGATGATGAGGCCGCCCCCGATGCCGAGCATGGAGCCGAAGCCACCAGCGACGCCCGACGCCACGAAAGCGACGAGCATGGCGCTCATGGGCGTGCGCTCGCGCGGGCGCCGGCAGGACGGGTGGATCTCACGCTCCTGAGCATAGCCGGGCTACCATCAGGGCATGGCCATGTTCGCTGATCTCGAGCCCCGCGCGCCCGACGCCATCCTGGGGCTGATGGAGCGCTTCCGCGCAGACGACCGACCCGGCAAGGTGTCGCTCGCTTCGGGTGTCTATGTCGATGAGTCCGGGGTCACGCCCGTGCTCGATACCGTTCGTGAAGCCGAGGCCCGGATCCTCGCCGACCAGACCACCAAGGTCTACAAGCCGATCGGCGGTGACCCCGCCTACAACGGCCCCGTGCGCGAGCTCGTCTTCGGAGCCGATCATCCGGCCGTGGCCGGGGGACGCGTGGAGACGATGCACACGCCCGGCGGCACCGGCGCCCTGCGCGTGGCCGGCGACCTCGTGGCCTCGATCAAGCCCGGTGCCGCGGTCTGGCTCTCCACGCCCACCTGGCCCAACCATCCGCAGGTCTTCGGCGCGGCCGGCCTGCCGGTGCGCAGCTACCCCTACCTCGGCGCAGATGGCGAGCTCGATATCGAGACGATGCTCAACGTGCTCCGGTCGGTACCCGCCGGCGACGTGGTCCTGCTGCACGGCTGCTGCCACAACCCCACCGGCATCGACCCCACCGCTGAGCAGTGGGAGCGCATCGCCGACACGGTCGCGGACATCGGCGCCCTGCCTCTTCTCGACTTCGCCTACCAGGGCTTTGCCGATGGGCTCGAAGCCGACGCGACCGGCCTGCGGGCGCTGCTCTCACGCGAGAACACCATGCTCGTGGCCAGCAGCTTCAGCAAGAACTTCGCGCTCTACGACGAGCGCGTCGGTGCGCTCTCGATCATCGGTGCCGACGCCGACGAGACAGCCACGCTGCTGTCTCACGCCAAGGGCGTCATCCGCTCGAACTACTCCAACCCACCGGCGCACGGTGGCGAGATCGTGGCCACGGTCCTGGCCGATGCGGCGCTGAAGGAGCAGTGGATCGGCGAGGTGGGCACGATGCGCGATCGCATCAACGGCAATCGCGAGCGCTTCGTCGAGGGCCTGCAGGCCGCCGGCGCTCCGGGCAACCACGTGGGGCTCATGCGTCAGCGGGGCATGTTCTCGCTGTTGCCGCTGGGCAAGGAGCGCGTGGCACGCCTGCGGGACGAGTTCGGCGTCTACCTCGTGGGGGCGGGTCGCGTGAACGTGGCCGGCCTGACCGCGAGCAACCTCGAGCCGGTCTGCCGCGCCATCGCTGCCGTCACCCGCTAGCGGGAGTAGCGCTCGTCGCCTGACCAGGCAGGCGTGTTGGCCGGCCTTCGCTGCGGCCAGGTCGTTCTGCATTGCCCTGGCCGTCCTGCCATCGCCGTGGCCGGGTCCTTCTGCCCTGGCCTTGCCGCGTTGCCCGGGCCTTGCCGCGCAACGGGCG
>CAYZDQ010000399.1:0-395 GCA_964476955.1 uncultured Anaerolineaceae bacterium | reverse complement strand
ATCACGACGTGACCTGATGTTCGGAGGTCCAGCCGCGGCCGAAACGCACGGATCCCTGCCGCGGAGCCCGGGCCTTGCCGCGCAACGGGCGATCACGACGTGACCTGATGTTCGGAGGTCCAGCCGCGGCCGAAACGCACGGATCCATGCCGCGGAAAGGTCGAAAGCGACGCCCGTGCCCGCGTGGCGGCAAGGATCCGGCGGGGCACGGCTGCGACACGTCGGGATCGCCCGCGTGGCGGCAAGGATCCGGCGGGGCACGGCCACGGCGTCCAGTGGCACGGCCACGGCGTCCAGTGGCACGGCCACGGCGTCCAGTGGCACGGCCACGGCGTCCAGTGGCACGGCCACGGCGTCCAGTGGCACGGCCACGGCGTCCAGTGGCACGGCCACGG
>CAYZDQ010000398.1:0-3246 GCA_964476955.1 uncultured Anaerolineaceae bacterium | reverse complement strand
ATCGGCTGCACGAGCCGACGCTCCTGCTGCGCGGCGGGGCGGAGCTGGCCGAGGCGGCCGGCGATCTCGACCTGCAGCTCCGCGCGGAGATGAACCTGGGGGTGACACTGGGCTCGCACGACCTCGAGCTCGCCCTCGAGACGGTCGGAGGCGTGCTGGAGGTAGCCCGTCGTCTCGGCATCCGCAAGTACGTGGAATGGACGACGGCACTCATCCCCCTCTCCACGATCGAGCGTGGCCAGGGCTGGGACGAGGCCATCGCCATGGTCGAGGAAGGCCTCGCCGACTTCGACTCGGACTTCGCCCGTCAGCTGTTCCTCGGCGACCTCTACTGGTACCAGGCGATGCGGGGGGAGGACAGCACGGCCACCGCGGCCGAGATGCGGCGTGTCGAAGAGGGCAGTGATGTCGATCCCTTCATCCGGTTCGACCACGTGGCGGGGTACGAGCTGCTACTGGACGGTCGCGACCGCGAGGCCGTCACGACATTCAGGTCCGTCATCGACGCGCTCGGCATGGGTGCCGAGGAGGGCGTCTGGGGCCTCACCGTCGCGGCGCTCAAGGCGCGTGACCTCGACGCGGCACGCGAAGCCGAGCAGCGGCTGCGCGTCGAGACGTCGGCCGGCAACGCGGCCGATGCGGCCAGGGCCTACGCTGCTGCAGCGGTCGCGGCCCTCGAAAGCCGGCCTGATGAGGCGGTGGCCGGGATCGTGCAGGCGGTCCGTCTGTTCCGTGAAGCCGGATGGCAGTTCATGGTGGCAGTCGCCCAAACGATCGCCCTCGACGCGCTGCCCGGACGTCCGGAGTTCGCCGGTTGGGCGGAAGAGGCAGCAGCTCGGTTCGAGCACCTCCGGGCGGTGCCATGGTCGCGGCTGCTGGCAGCGTCGCTGTCTGATGAGCGCCTTCTGCACCAACTGCGGCCAGGAGAATGCCGACGGCGCCGCCTACTGCGACAACTGTGGCACCGGACTGGCCTCCGGCTGCCCGAGCTGCGGCTCCGAGAACCGGCCGGAGGCCAAGTTCTGCCGCAGCTGCGGTACCCGGCTGGGCGACGCTCCTCCGGGCGCCGCCGCCGAAGCAGCTCCGGCCGCCGTGGAGTCCCCGTCCGCGGCGGTCACCGAGAGCACTGCCGAGCGCCGCCTCGTCTCGGTCCTGTTCTCCGACCTGGTGGCCTTCACCGAGTACTCCGAGGGACGTGATCCCGAGCTCGTGCGCGAGACGCTGACGCGCTACTTCGAAGCCACGCGCCACACCATCGAGCACCACGGCGGACACGTCGAGAAGTTCATCGGCGACGCGGTCATGGCGCAATGGGGTGCGCCGCGGGCCAACGAGGATGATGCCGAGCGGGCCGTCCGTGCCGCGCTCGAGGTGACCGAGGCCGTACGCAACCTGGGCGAGGGCCTGCGGGCGCGGGTGGCCGTGCTCACCGGTCAGGCGGCGGTGACCCTTGGAGCGATCGATCAGGGCATGGTCGCGGGCGACCTCGTCAACACCGCTGCGCGGCTGCAGGGCGTGGCCCCACCATCGACGGTATTGGTGGGAGAGGCCACGATGCAGGCAGCCTCCGGCGCCATCGCCTTCGAGGAAGCCGGTGATCAGGTGCTCAAGGGCAAGGCCGCACCCGTGCCTGCCTGGCGCGCCTTGCGCGTGGTGGGTGACCGCGGTGGCCGCAGCCGTGGTGAGGGCCTGGAGCCACCGTTCGTGGGCCGCGAGGTGGAGCTGCGCCTGCTCAAGGACCTGCTCCACGCGATCGGCGAGGAGCAGCGTCCGCGCCTCATCTCCATCACCGGCCCCGCCGGCATCGGCAAGAGCCGTCTCGCGTGGGAGTTCGAGAAGTACCTCGATGGCCTCGTCGAGGACGTCTACTGGCACCGCGGCCGTGCTCCCAGCTACGGCGAGGGTGTGACCTTCTGGGCCCTCGGTGAGATGGTGCGCAAGCGGGCCGACCTGCTCGAGAGCGACGACGAGGAGACCACCCGGCGTCGGATCCACGAGACGGTGGAGCAGTGGGTGCCCGACCAGAAGGACCGCGACTGGGTGGAGCCGGCACTGCTGACGTTGCTCGGCCTGGAGCCGCCGCCGGCGGGTGGCCGCGAGGTGCTCTTCGCTGCCTGGCGCATCTTCTTCGAGCGCATCGCCAGCCACGGCACCACGGTCCTGCTGTTCGAGGATCTGCAGTGGGCCGACGGCGGCCAGCTCGACTTCATCGACCACGTCATGGAGTGGGCCAAGGGCGTGCCCCTGCTGGTGGTCACGCTGGCGCGGCCGGACCTGCTCGAGCGTCGTCCCGGCTGGGGCACCAGCGCCCGCTCGTTCAACACCATCGGGCTCGAACCACTGACCGACACCAACATGCGCGACCTGCTCCACGGGCTGGTGCCGGAGCTGCCCGCGACCGCGGCCGACACCATCCTCGCCCGTGCCGATGGCATGCCGCTGTACGCGGTGGAGACCGTGCGCATGCTCGTGGCCGACGGACGATTGGTGGCTGCCGACGAGGGCACGTTCCGGCCGGCCGGCGACCTGGGCGAGCTGGCCATGCCGGACTCGTTGCGCGCGCTCGTAGCCTCACGGCTCGATGGGCTGGCCGAGGCCGACCGCTCGTTGCTGCAGGACGCGGCCGTGCTGGGCAAGACGTTCTCGGCTGACGCGCTCGCGGTCATCTACGGACAGGACCAGGCGGAGCTCGAGCCACGGCTGCGAGCGCTGACCAAGGGCGAGCTGCTGGAGATCTCGGTCGACCCGGTCTCGCCCGAGCGCGGCCAGTACGGCTTCGTCCAGTCGGTCATCCGCGAAGTCGCCTACGAGACGCTGTCCCGACGCGACCGGCGGTCTCGCCACCTGGCCGCTGCGCGCTACTTCGAGGGACTCGGCGACGATGAGCTGGCAGGCGTGCTTTCGACCCACTACCTGGCCGCCTTCGAGGCCTCGGATGAGGGTCCCGAAGCCGACGCGTTGCGCATCCAGGCCCGGCTGGCACTGAAGGGTGCGGCCGAGCGTGCCACGGACCTCGGTGCCACCGACCAGGCGCTCGTGCAGTATCGCCAGGCGCTCGACATCACCGACGACCCGGCCGAGCGTGCCGAGCTGCTCGAACGTGCGGCCCACGTGGCCGACCTCGAGGCCCGCTACGAGGAAGCCATCGAGGTGGGCTACGACGCCATCGCCCAGTACGAGGCAGCCGGCGATCGCACAGGTGTGGCGCGGACCTCTGCCCTGATGGGTGGCGTACTCGCCGATGCC
>CAYZDQ010000397.1:0-3248 GCA_964476955.1 uncultured Anaerolineaceae bacterium | reverse complement strand
CTTCGGACTCTTCGAGTCGCTGGCATCGGTCGGGCCCGGACCGGCGGTGCTGGTCTACCCGCAGGTCCAACCGTTGCCGGGCTGGCAGTTACCGACCTCCGCCCTCGAAGGCGCGTCTACTCGAGCCGAGCACGGCCCGCACCTCACGCCGCTGGTGACCTCGGTCCGCCCCTACACGCCTGGGGATGCCTTCAACCGCATCCACTGGCGATCCAGCGCGCGCCACCAGGAGCTGCAGGTCAAGGAGTTCGACATCGAGCCTTCGGCTGATCTGTGGCTCTTCCTCGATCTCGATCGCTCAGCACACACGGGCACGGGAGAGACGGCGACGATCGAAAGCGCCGTGGAGGCCGGCGCCGCGTTGGCGGCGCATGCGCTGTCCGACGACCGCGGTGTGGGCATGGAGGCCATCGGGCTTCGCCGGGCGGTCATCGCCACCGACCGTGGAGCACGTCAGCAGCACAAGATCATGAGCCTGCTGGCTGTAGCTCAGGGTGAGGGCTCCACGCCCATGGCAGAGATGCTCGTAGAGGGCGGCGTGCGCATGCGCCAGGGTACGGTCGCACTGGCGATCACGCCGTCGCTCGACAGCTCGTGGGTGGCACCGCTGGCCTCGCTCCGCAACGCCGGCGTAGCGCCCATCGCCTGCCTCATCGATCCGGTCGCGCACGTCTCAGCGGGGCTGGAGGCGGCCGGTCGGCCACCCTTGTCGCCTTCCGAGCGGGAGCCCCGTGAGCAGGAGCTGCGAGCGCTGTTGCACCTGCTCTCGGAGCACGACGTGCGCGCGTTCGTGGTGCGACCCGGTATCGGGCTCGGCGAGCAGTTGGTCACGGCTCGCGATGGCTCGATAGCGGTGCGCGCATGACTGCGGATCGTCGCCTGCCGAGAGTGCTCCAGCGTCCCGAGCAGGGCTGGTCGAGCCTGTTGCTGTGGCTGGCCATGCTGGCGCTCGTGGGCATCTCGTTCGCGAACGCGAGGCCGCTGATGCTGGAGCCCGCGGGCCCCTCGCTCACGGGCTCGCTGCCGCTGCTGATGGTCAGCGGAGGGCTGGTGGGCTTCCTGCTGGCCCGCAGCGGCCTGGGCGTAGTGCGCGCCCACATCCTCGGGGCCGCGACGGCGGCGCTGCTCCTGCTCTGGAGCGCGGGCAGTGTCGTCTTGCAGGCCGATCCGGCATTGGCCCCTGAAGCCGCCATCAGCGAGCGTGTCGGAGCTGTCTGGGTCCGACTCGAGCAGGATGTGCAGGCTGCCTTCGCGGGAGAGACCGTCACGCCGATCATCACCTATCTCCTGCTCGCGAGCATCCTCTGGACGACGGCCCAGTTCGGTGCCTTCAGCGTCTTCCGCTACGACCGCGGTGGGCCCGCGGTAGCGGCGACCGGAACGGTCCTCTTCCTCAACGTGGGGCTTGGTTCGACCGTGCCGGAGGACGAGCTCCTGCCGGTGCTGCCGGTGCTCGCCGTCTACTCGGCCCTGGCCATGGCGCTGCTCATCCGCATGCAGCTCGTCCAGCAGCGACTGGGCTGGGCCCGGCGCCACATCGCCGATACCGGGGAGGTCAGGCGGCTCTTCCTGCGCAGTGGCGCGCTCTTCGTGGCCATCACCGTCATCAGTGCCAGCTCGCTGACGGCCATGGCGACGGTCGAGCCCCTGACCGTGAAACTCGACCAGCTCGAGGAACCCATCGAGGACCTGGGTGACCAGATCGCGCGGTGGCTCGGACTCGTCGGCGTACCCCCGCCGCAGGCTGCCCCGATGCCCAGGGGCGACGCGTCGGAGATCTGGAGCTCGTGGACGCCGGGGGAGGGGACGGCCTTCACAGCCACGCCGGCGGACCCCATCCGCGGCAACTACTGGTGGGGTTGGGCCGACGATCACTACGACGTCGACGATGGCGAGTGGAAGCGGACCGGCTGGTCGGAGATGCCCGTTACCGCCGGTGCCCAGCTGCCGCTCACGGTGAGCGTCGGTCGCACGTACGAGACCGTCGTGTCGATGGTGCTCGGGGATGCGGAGCCACCGACCGCTCGCGCTCACCTCTTTCGGCTCGCGGAGGCGTCCAGCGTGCTCGAAGAGGACGTCACCGCCCTCGTCGTCGACGATGGCCGGCACGCCAGCGACATCCTCTGGCGTGCTCCGCTCGACGAAGGTGACGAAGTCTCGGTGACCTCCTACGTGCATGACTACCGCGTCGGTGGTGAAGGCGTCACTGCCAACCAGCTGCGAGCGGCGAGCACGGACTATCCGGCGTGGGTCACAGACAAGTACCTCCGCGGAGCCGGCGACGAGCGCATCAACGGACCCGGGATCCAGGCGCTGGTGGCCGAGATCACCGAGAGCCACGCCAACGTCTACGACCAGGCGCTCGCGCTGCAGGACGAGTTCCTCGGTGGCGACTACGCCTACGTCGTCGAGGTGGACTGCTCCGCGCACGATTCGATCCCGGAGTGCGTGATGGCCGAGCAGCGTGGTTTCTGCGCGCACTATGCGACGACGATGGCCCTGGCCCTGCGCGAGATGGGCATCCCCAGCCGCTTCGTCACTGGCTACCTGCCGGGTGAGCGGGACCTTGACAGCGGGACCTGGACCGTGGAGCAGGCAGCCCTGCACAACTGGGTCGAGGCCTACTTCCCCGACTACGGCTGGATCCGCTTCGACCCCACGCCGGGAAGGGGCTACGGCCAGGCGCCGACAGCTCTTGACGACGGCGAGGTCCTGTCACCGGGCGAGCTGCCGACCTTCCCGCGCGAAGCGGAACCCACCGGCTTGGTCGAACCCACGCCGGAGCCCTCCGAAGAGGCGTTCGTGGCCCCGACGCCGGATAGCGGCAGCTCGGACACGATCTACCTCGTCATCAGCGTAGGCGGGATCGTGGCCCTGCTGCTGACGGTCGTCGGTGTCTTGCTGCTGTTCCGGCTGCGGCGCCTGCCCGGCGGTGACGAGGGACTGGCCTATCGCGGGATCGTCAGCCTGGCCACACGCCTGGGCTACGGCCCCCATCCCTCACAGACCGAATACGAGTATGCCGGCACGCTCTCGGAGGCGGTCCCCGGCGTGCGCGACGATCTGTACGTGGTGGCGGATGCGCGCGTGGAGACGGCCTACGGCCAACGTCACCTGGACCGCGACCGCCGTGGCCGCTTGCGTGGCGCCTACACTCGTATCAGGACGGCTCTGCTGCGACTATCGCTACGACGTCGCTAGGCCAGTCTGGTCACCGCGAGAGCGCAGCGATGTGCTCGTCGAGATTG
>CAYZDQ010000396.1:1304-3249 GCA_964476955.1 uncultured Anaerolineaceae bacterium | reverse complement strand
GACAAGACGTGCACCTACTGCATCGTGCCATTCGCCCGAGGACCCGAGCGCAGCCGGCCCTTCGATGACATCGTGGCCGAGGCCCGTGCCCTCGCCGAGGCCGGCTATCGTGAGATCACGCTGCTGGGCCAGAACGTCAACTCGTACGGTCACGACCTGCCCCCCGACCCACGCTTCGCCGAACTCTCCAGCCAGCGGCAGCTGGGACGGGCACAGGAGCGAGAAGGGCGCCCGGACATCGCCGCCCTGCTCCGTGCCATCGACGCGATCGGTGACGCCGAGGGCAGAGCTGAGATCCCGCGCCTGCGCTTCGTGACCTCACACCCATGGGACCTGACCGAACGCCTGGTGGAGGCCATTGCCGCCTGTGGCTCGGTGTGCGAGCACCTGCACCTGCCGGTGCAATCGGGCGATGACGAGGTCCTGCGGCGCATGGGCCGCCAATACACGGTGGGGGCCTATCTCGAGCTCGTCGCCCGACTCCGCGCAGCGGTGCCGGGCATCAGCCTCACCACCGACGTCATCACCGGCTTCTGCGGCGAGACCGAGACCCAGTTCGAGGCCACGCTCGAGCTGCTGCGTACCGTGGGGTTCGACCAGGTCTTCGCGGCGGCCTACTCGGAGCGCCCAGGCACACCCGCCACGCGCCTCGCGGACGATGTTCCCGCGGCCGAGAAGAAGCGACGCCTCAACGAGCTGCTGGCGGTACAGGAGGGGATCGGTCTCGAACGTAACGAGGCCTGGGTCGGACGCCGCACGGAGGTGCTCGTCGATGAGGCGCGCCAGCCACGGGCCCACGACCACGAGGCAACCGAGCACCGCGGCCCGCGGCTCGTCGGTCGAAACCGCGAGCACAAGCTGGTGCACTTCGACGGCCCCGAGACGCTCATCGGCACGCTCGTCGAGGTGACGGTGGAACGCGCCGGACCATATGCGCTCTCGGGCCGTCGCCTGGAGGGATCCGACCACGCCTGAGCTGCCGCCTCTCATCGTCATCGCCGGCGCCACGGCCACGGGCAAGACGAGCCTGGGCATCGCGCTGGCGCGCTCCCTGCCGGGTGCCGAGATCGTCTCGGCCGACTCGCGCCAGGTCTACCGCGGCATGGACGTCGCCACGGCCAAGCCCTCAGCCGACGAGCAGGCCGCAGCGACGCACCACTGCCTGGACCTGGTGGACCCCGACGAGCCCTTCACCACGTCCGAGTACCGCGTAGCGGCGCTCGACGCACTCGAGGGCATCGCTGCCCGCGGTGGGATCGGGCTGCTGGTCGGCGGCACGGGGCTCTACCTGCGCACCATCGCTCGAGGCTTGCCCATCGGTGGTGGCGACACCGACCCCGAGATCCGTACCGAGCTGGAGGCCAGGCTCGAGACCGAGGGTCTGGCAGCGTTGGTGGCGGACCTGCGGGAACGTGACGCGGCCGGCGCCGAGGCCGTGGATACGCGCAACCCACGGCGGGTAGTGCGGGCGCTCGAGCGGGCCGTGCTTACCGGCTCTGCCAGCCCGCCCGCGCCGAAGGGTTATCCGGGACCGGTCACCTGGCTCGGACTCCGCCTCGATGCCGATGCCCATCGCACGCGCATCAGGGATCGCATCGACGAGCACTTCGCGGCCGGTCTGCTCGACGAGGCCGCAGCGCTCCGCGAGCGATACGGGGAGGACCTCAGCGCCTTCAGCGCCATGGGCTACCGGGAGGCCTTCGACGTCCTCGCCAGCCGGAGCACGGTCGAGGAGGCGATGGAGCGCGACGCCAACCGCACCTGGGCCTATGCCCGACGGCAACGCACCTGGTTCCGCTCCGAGCCCGAGGTTACGTGGCTCGACGCCGGGGAAGGTGCCTCAGACGCTGCGGCTGCGCATCTCGAGCCCTGGATCCGGGATGTCGAGCGCGCCGACTATGCTGGGCAGCGATGAGCCGCAACGAAACGATCGACCTCACACCCA
>CAYZDQ010000396.1:0-1294 GCA_964476955.1 uncultured Anaerolineaceae bacterium | reverse complement strand
TATCGACGCCATCACCGGGCCCGGTATTATCAAGGTCGAAACCGGCGTTGACGAGGGCTGGACGGCCGAAGACTCACTCGAGGAGCTGGCCAGCCTTGCCGACACCGCCGGTGCCGAGGTGGTCGGTGCCGAGTGGCAGCGCCGGCGCCACATCGATCCCAACTGGTACCTGGGCAAGGGCAAGGCGCAGGAGCTCCGCGGCGCCAGGAACGACACCGGCTTCACCATGCTCATCGCCGACGACGAGCTCAGCCCCAAGCAGCAGAAGGCCCTCGAAGAGACGCTGGAGGTCAAGGTCCTCGATCGCTCAGGCCTGATCCTCGACATCTTCGCGCAGCACGCCCGCACCCACGAGGGTCGCCTGCAGGTGGAGCTGGCCCAGCTCGAGTACCAGCTGCCGCGCCTCACGCGCATGTGGACACACCTTTCGCGCACCGGCGGCGGCATCGGCACCCGCGGTCCTGGTGAGACCCAGCTCGAGACGGACCGCCGCGTCATCCGCGAGCGCATCAAGAAGCTCAAGGAGCGCGTCGAGCACGTGCGTCAGCAACGCGAGACTGCAGGACGCTCACGAGACCGCCGGCTCGTTCCCAGCGTGGCCATCGTGGGCTACACCAACGCTGGCAAGTCCTCACTGCTCAATGCGCTCGCGGGGCGCGAGGCCGCACGCGCGGAGGACCAGCTCTTCGCCACGCTCGATCCCACCAGTCGCCAGGTCCGGCTCGGCGACGGGCAGTCGGTGGTGCTGACCGACACCGTGGGCTTCATCCACAAGCTGCCCCACCAGCTCGTCGACGCCTTCCGCGCCACGCTCGAGGAGGTGACCCGCGCAGACCTGCTGCTCGAGGTGGTCGATGGCGCCGACGCTCACGCCCGCGAGCATCGGGACACCGTGCAGACCGTGCTCGAGGAGCTGGGCGCGGGCGACAAGGCTCGCGTGGTGGCACTCAACAAGGCGGACCTCTACGACGCCGCGCATGCCTCCGCGGACACGCCCGTGCCGGTCACCAGCGACGTCGTGCCGGTCTCCGCGCGCACGGGCTACGGCCTCGACACGCTGCGGGTCTCGCTCGCGAGTGCCATCACCAGCCTGTGGGAGGGCGTTGACGTGGCTCTTCCCTACGCGGAGGGCGAGCTGCTCGCCAGGGTACGGGAGCGCGGCACCGTCGAGGTCGACTACCGCGACACCGAGGTCCACATCAGTGGCCGGGTCGTGCCCTCGCTCGCGGGTGAGCTGCGCGCAGCGGCGGCGCGATGGGCCGTGGCCAAGGAGGAAGTCGGCGCATGAGCCAGC
>CAYZDQ010000395.1:0-3258 GCA_964476955.1 uncultured Anaerolineaceae bacterium | reverse complement strand
CCGATGAGATCCTCGCCAAGGCCGTGCGCAAGCCGCCAGCTACTTCCGAATCAGGCTAGCTGCAGTTCACCCAGCCCCGCGGCCGGCGAAGTCCAAGTCCACAGCTGGGTAAGTCTCGGCGAAGTCGCCCCTGCCACGATGGTCGACCCGACCGCTCTCCCGCCGGACTGCGAGGTCATCGATGTCCCGGCGCGCGCTCCTTCCCCTGTTGCTCCTGCTGTCGTTGGCGCTCCCTGCCGGCGTGCTGGGAGCGGTCGCATGGCCACCCTCGACCGGCCTGCTCGTAGGCGAGGTCGTGACCGGTGGTGCGTCGGGCTCCGACGAATACGTGGAACTGTTCAACGCGGGCTCGTCCGCCGCCGCGCTCGGTGGGTTGGAGCTGGTCTACGTCAGCGCCAGCGGCAAGTCGGTCACGAGGAAGCGGACGTGGACCGATCGGCACATCGCGCCCGGCGGCCGGTTGTTGCTGGCCAACGAGAGCGGCACCTACGCTGCCCAGGCCGACCAGACCTACAGCGGTGGCTTCAGCGCCTCCGGCGGGTCGCTGGTGCTGCGGGTCGCTGGCGCGGAGATCATCGATGCACTGTCGTGGCGCACTGCCGCCTCGACGTTCTTGGAGGGCACGCCCGGTGCTGCGCCCGCTGCGGGCTCCTCGCTCGAGCGGCGACCCGGCGGTGCCGGCGGGAATGGGCGAGACACGAACGACAACGTAGCCGACACGGTGATCAACCCGAATCCGCTGCCACAGGGTTCGACGCCGCCGGGCCCGGATCCGACTCCCAAGCCGACCCCCGAGCCGACGCCGGTCGTCACGCCGAAGCCCACACCCAAGCCGACCCCCAAGCCGACCCCGGCACCGACCCCCGTGGCGACACCCAAGCCGACCCCGCTTCCGACGCCGGTCGTCAGGCCGATCCCGAGTCCTCATCCCACACCCGAACTCACACCTGTACCCACACCGATCGCCACCTTGGCGCCGACCCCGACCCCGACGCTGCCCCCGACCCCACAGCCCACGGCTGTACCCACACCGATCGCCTCGGTGCTGCCGACCCCCGAACCGACATCCCCGCCGAGCCTGCCGCCCGAGCCGGAGCCGACGGCATCGCCCCCGCCGACCCCGCTACCATCGGCACCTCCGACCCCCGAACCGACATCCCCGCCGACCCTGCCGCCGACCCCCGCGCCGACGGTGGCACCGACGCCGCCTCCGACCACGCCCATCGCGCAGGCACGTGAGGCCGGCGTCGGCGATGTGGTCGTGGTCGGTGGCACCGTGACCGTCCAGTCCGGCCGCATCCTGGGCGACCGCACGGTCGTGCTGCAGGACGAGAGCGGCGGGATCGCCGTGCGGCTACCTGTGGGCTTTCCCACCGATTCGATGCCGCGCGGCACGATCGCCTGGGTCCAGGGGGCGCTGGCCATGCCCTACGGGAACATGGAAGTGCGACCGGATGACGTCGCCGACGTCAAGGTCATCGGGTCCGGCGGCCTGCCCCAGCCGCAGGCCCTCGGCACTGACGGTCTCCGCGAACGGCACGAGGGTCTCCTGGCCGCACTTGCCGGCACCGTCGTCGACATCGACCGCTACGACAGCGGTTCCGTGTCGCTGAACGTGCGCGATGATGCCGGCGAGGGCCGCGTCTATGCGTTCGCGCCGATCGCGCTGGGCCGTGAAGCGGTCGGCAATGGCGATCGCGTGCGAGCGGTCGGGATCGTCGGCCAGCGGGCAACGACCAGTGGTGCAGCCGATGGCTACCGCCTGTGGCTCAGGGGTGCCGCGGATCTGGAGGTGACGGCTGGACCGCCGACCCCGACACCCGCACCGACCGCCGGGTCCGGCGGTGACAGCCCCGTGAAGATCCCACGGGTCCTCATCCGTGACGCAGTGCCCGGCCGAACCGTGACGGTCGTGGGCGTAGTGACCTCGAAGGCGGGTCTCATCGACTCCGACGCCCGGCGAGTCACCATCCAGGATCGCAGCGGCGCCATCCTCGTGCGCTACCCCGCCGATGTCCGGCCAGCTGGGGTGGGCAAGAAGATCCGCGTGACTGGCGAAGTCGGAACCTGGTACGACGCGCCGCAGCTCGAAGCCGCGTCCACACCTCGCATCAAGGGGCGGGCCAAGGTTCGGTCGAGGTCGCTGGCACGCCCACCCGTGGAGGGGGACGAGTGGGCGCTCGTGACCGTTCGCGTTCGCCTCACGGAAGTCGAGCGGGCCGATGACACCTGGCGTGCGGAGGCCCAGCTGCGCTCCAACGAGACGCTACCCATCGTGGGCCTGAGCGGCGCCGGTATCGACGGCGAGCTGCTTGGAGCGGGCCGAGAGGCGCGCATCACCGGGATCGTGCGCCGCGCGCATCCGTCAGCGACTGACCAGCGCTTCGCCGTGGCTCCGCGCTCGCGCAAGGACATCCGCCTGGGGAAGCTCCATCAGGTCGACGACGAGGGGGAGGACGATGAGGATGCCGAGGATGCCGAGGACGAGGCCATCGTCGGGTCGGTCACGGGCGGTTCTCTGATCGACGGCGTGACCACCGTCACCCTCGGCTCGCTGGCCTCGCTCGATGCCCGGATCGTGCGTGTGGGTGGTCGGGTCGCGGATGTCGATGATCGTCGCCTCACGCTCGACGACGGCACGGCTACCGGCGTCGTGCGCCTGGCTCAGGGCGCTGGACCCATCGAACCGGCGATCGAGACCGGTGAGGTCGTCAACGCCATCGGCCGCGTCGAGCGCCGCGGACCTGGCCGCGCGGAGGTCGTGGTGGAGACCGCGGCGGATGTCCGTCGGGCCGCGGGCCTCGTTCCACCGCGGCGCGAGGCTCGAGTGACACCAGCACCGCCGGCGGCACCCGAGAAGCTCGCCGGTTCGTGGCAGGTCGGCTCAGTCGATCCCTCCCGTCGGCCCGACCCGCTGCTCATGTCGATCGCGGCGACATCGGCGGTCGGTTGCGTGGTCCTCTTGGGGGGTGCCGGCATCCTGGTCTGGCGGATGCGTCGACGGACACGGCCAGCCACCGATCCCGCCTGAGGGTGCTGCCCGCTCGACGTCTCGCACATCACGCCGCCAGACGGATGCGCCCTTCGCCGGTTCGCTACAGTCAAGCCGCAGGGGGCTGCTACGACATGCTGCGAGGACATGCCATGACTTCTCCCGCCGGATCCGACGCTTCCGCGACCTCGGCTACTCCCGACGCCCTGGCTGAGCGGGTCTTCGAGTCGATCCTGGGTACGCTCGATGTGTTCGCCATCTACATC
>CAYZDQ010000394.1:0-3264 GCA_964476955.1 uncultured Anaerolineaceae bacterium | reverse complement strand
AGCCCTCGTCGACGATGAGGACCGCGAGGCGTCGGCGCCCCTCGGGTGTCAGCGGGGCGTTAGGGTGGGTCATGAGGGCCTCCTCGGGAGCTGTGAGTGTCGTTACCCACATGGTCCCGGAGGTCCTCGTCTACGTCAGCGCCTGTTCACAACGTGTGTGGGAAGTACAGCTAGCCCTGCGGCGACACCCGTGCGACGCCATCCTCGATCGTCACGCGGCCCTGTGCGAACCAGCTCAGCACCTGCGGGTAGAGGCGGTGTTCCTCGACGAGGATGCGCGCGGCCAGCGACTCGACGGTGTCGTCTGGGAGCACCGGCACCACGGCCTGGCCCACGATGGGGCCGGCGTCGAGCTCGTTGGTGACGACGTGCACGGTGCAACCGGCCAGCTTCACCCCCGCGCTGAGCGCATCCGCCTGCGGCTGCGGCGCCACCGTCCCGGCGAACGACGGCAGCAACGACGGGTGGATGTTGAGGATCCGTCCCTCGAACGCGTCGACCACGACCGGCTCGAGGATGGCCGCGAACCCCGCCAGCGCCACGAAGTCCACGCCGGCTGCCCGCAGCGCATCACGCATGGCCGTCTGCTGGGTCATCCGATCGGGATAGTCGCGGCGGGCCATCACGCGGGCTGCCACGCGGTGGCGCTCAGCCACGTCGATCGCGCCGGCCGTGCGGTCGCAGATGAGCAGGGCCGCCTCGGCATCGAGCCGGCCCTCGTCGATGGCGGTGAGGATGGCGTCGGCGTTGCTACCCCTTCCCGACGCCAGCAGCCCCAGGCGCATCAGAGGCCCGCCAGCACCACGCGCGGCTCGACGCGTTCGGTGATCTCGCCGGCGCGGAAGGAACCGGGCACAGCTCCAAGCAGTGCCGCCTCGTCCCGGGCGGCGACGACGATCGCAAGACCGACGCCCATGTTGAAGACGCGGTACATCTCAGCGGGGTCCACGTCCTGGTCGTCGGCGATGATGTCGAACACCGGGGGCACGTCCCATGCCCCCACATCGAAGCGCGCGCCTACGCCGTCTGGTAGCACCCGCGGCACGTTCTCCTCCAACCCGCCGCCCGTGATGTGCGCCGCCACGCGCACGCCCGGAACCGTGAAGGCCGCCGCCAGCTCCGTGTAGTACGAGGGGTGCGGCGCCAGCAGGGCATCAGCCAGCGTGACTCCGCCCACGGGATGGTCGGGACCAAGCGAAGCGGCCGTCACCCGCGCGAGGCTGTAGCCGTTGGTGTGCAGCCCGATCGAGGGCACACCCACGATGCTATCGCCGACCCGTACACGTGACGAATCGGGCATGGCTGCGCGCTCCGCGATCCCGATCATCGTGCCCGCCACGTCGTAGGCACCGGCGCGATAGGTGTCGGGCATCTGCGCGGTCTCGCCACCGATGAGCGCGACTTCGGCATCCCGACAGGCTGCGGCCATGCCCTCCACCAACGCCAGCACCGTGGCGGCCTCCAGCTGCGAGGAGGCGATGTAGTCCAGGAAGGCCAGCGGCCGCGCGTTGAGCACGGCGGTGTCATTGATGCCGTGGTTGACCACGTCACGCCCGGCGGTCTGCGGGCGGCCCCACTCGATGGCCAGGTGCAGCTTGGTGCCCACACCGTCCACGCTCGAGACCAGCACCGGTTCCTCGTAGCCCGGCGGCAGCGAGAAGGCGCCACCGAAGGCACCGAAGCCCGCCGCCACCAGATCGGTCGCGGTCGAAGCCACCGCGGCCCCCAGGCCGGCCTTGACCTGGGCGTTGACGTCGAGGTCGACCCCCGCACGGGCGTAGGCGTCTCGTCGTTCGCTCATGTGGTCACGCCCTCCTCTTCTTCGACCTCGGCATCGGGATCCAGGCCGGCATCACGCGGGAAGACCATCGTCGTCTGCATGCCCTCTGGCCGCTCGAGCACGAACTTGTCCAGCGGCAGCTGAACATCGATGGGGTACTGCCGCGTGAAGCACCCCAGGCAAAGCTGGTCCTCGTCGCGAGCGATGGCCTCGACGAGGTTCTCCGTGCTGAGGAACTCCAACGAGTCCGCCCCGATCCGCGTGCGGATGCCCTCGACATCGAGCTCGTGGGCGATCAACTCATCGGGCTCGGGGATGTCGATGCCGAGGAAACAAGGCCAGCGCACCGGTGGCGCGGTGATGCGCACGTGGACCTCCGTGGCGCCGCCGACCTCGCGCAGCATGTCCACCAGCTGCTCCTGCGTAGTGCCGCGCACGATGGTGTCGTCGAGCAGCACCAGCCGCTTGCCGCCGACCACCTCCGGCAGCGGGTTGTACTTCATGCGGGCGCCGAGCTTGCGCAGCCGCTGCGTGGGCTCGATGAAAGTGCGGCCGATGTAGCGGTTGCGCACGAACCCATCGGCATAGGGCAGGCCGGCCTCCTCGGCGTAGCCGGTGGCGGCAGCGATGGCGGAGTCGGGCACGCCGATGACGAGGTCGGCATCGGTAGGCCGTTGGCGTGCCAGCTCGCGTCCCATCTCGCGGCGGACCGAGTGCACGAGGCGACCGTCGACGCGTGAGTCGGGCCGCTGGAAGTAGATGAACTCGAACGCGCACATCGCCGGTCGGCCGGCCAGCTCCAGCTGTCGCGAGCGCACGCCGGCCTGGTCGATGACCACGATCTCGCCCGGGCGTACGTCGCGCTCGAAGGAGGCGCCGACGCTGTCGAAGGCGCACGTCTCCGAGGCCAGCATCCAGCCCTCGCCGAGTCGCCCCAGCGCCAGCGGCCGGTTGCCCAGGCCCCCACGCACGCCGATGAGCAGCCGGTGCGTGGCGATGACGAGGCTGAACGAGCCGCGCAGCTTGGGGATGACCTGCTCGAGACGCTCGACGATCTGCTCCCCCGGCGTGTGCGCGATGAGCTCGGCGATGACGGCAGTGTCCGAGGTGACCCAGCGTGCATGCGGGTCCATGATCGG
This sequence comes from uncultured Anaerolineaceae bacterium, assembly GCA_964476955.1. GTDB lineage: Bacteria > Chloroflexota > Limnocylindria > Limnocylindrales > CSP1-4 > JAFMJV01. The sequence goes on along the minus strand of CAYZDQ010000394.1, from coordinate 345 downwards.
ATCGCTGCGCAGCTCGAGCGAGTTGACGAGGTTACCGTTGTGGGCCACCACGATGGGGCCGATGGCGTCAAGGCCAACGCAGCCGTCGGGGCGGGCGGGACCGGCGGGACGGCGCATGATGGGCTGGATGTTCTCCTCCGAGGAGGAGCCGGTGGTGGAGTAGCGGCAGTGGCCGACCGAGATGAAGCCGGGCATGGCTTCGAGGTCCTCTTCGGTGAAGACCCGACTGACGAGGCCCATGCCGTTGGTCTCGTGCAGCTCGTGGCCGTCAGCGGTGGCGATGCCCGCGCTCTCCTGGCCACGATGCTGGACCGCGAAGAGGGCGAAGTACGTCTGCTTGGGGAC
>CAYZDQ010000393.1:0-3265 GCA_964476955.1 uncultured Anaerolineaceae bacterium | reverse complement strand
CAGGGCCTTGAGGCCTTGCTGGTACTGGATGCCGATGCCGGAGCAGCCGAAGTCATCGGCGATACGCAGCGCGGCGATGTACATCTTGCACTGCTCGAGGATCTGGTCCTCGGTCAGGTCCTCTTCCCAGTTCGGACCGTAGTCGAAGGTGACGCCGCGATCGAGGAGCCACTGGTAGACAGCCTGGGCCTCCTCATCCTTGACCGTGGTCATGCGGTAGTAGAGGGCCGACTGGCTGAGGCGCTCCTTGAAGATGCCGAGGGGATTGATGTACTCGTCGTCGAAGATAGCGTTGTACATGCCCATGCATCCCTCGTCGAAGATGCCCATCACGGCACCCTTCTGCTGTAGCTCTGCGGCGAGCGCTACTCCCAGGGCGGCCTCGTCGGCAGGCAGGGCAGCGGCGTCGAGCGCCTTGACATGACTGGTGTCGTGGCTGGTGATCGCCCCGGTCTGCGCCCACTCCTGGACCGCCTTGCGTGCCCACTCGTCGGTGAAGTCTTCACTCCAGATGGAGGAGTACTCCATGTTCGCCTTGGTCAACGAGGCGTTGAGGTTCAGCAGGCCGACGAGGCCCGGGTGCGTGCCGCTCCAGTTGGCGGCGGTGAGGATAGGGCCGCGCTGTGTCTTGAGGCCGGAGAGGACGTGGTGGCTGTACTCCCATACGGCCTCCGCGATGATGATCGGGGTGTCCGGGTGGATGCCCGCGAAGACATCCATGCCCATGCGTTGGTTCCAGATGAACCCGTGGCCCACCTCGGGGTCGTACTCATGGCCACGTCGGACGGTCCAGCCGATCTCGGCGAGCACGTCGGTGATCTGCTGCTCGAGCACCTGCTGCTCGGCCCAGCCGACGACGTTGGCGGTGTGGCGCAGGTCGCCGCTGGTCACAAGGACGACCTCGTTCGGCTTCGGCGGTGCCGGCTCAGCGAGGGTCGGGACCTTGTATTCGGTAGCCATTTGGTTTCGTCTCCCTTCGAATCAGGCTGGTCTCGCCATTGTGCGCTCTTATGGGAACGTTAGCAGTGCCGAATCGCCGGGTTCCTTGGGTTCCACATGGACCGGCCTCAGAGCGCCTATCGTGGGGGCATGGTTTGGCAGGTCCGTCGGGCGCGAGCATCCGACATGGAGGCGGTGGCGGAGATCGTCAACGAGCACATCGCCATCGGCTGGGCGCACTTCGGCGATCGGCCTCTGGCGGCGTCCGAATGGGTGGCCGACTGGGAGGCATACCAGGAGCGATACCCCTGGCTGGTGGCCGAGCAGGGTGGCGTCATCGGTGGGCTGGCCTACGGCAAGACCCTCAACCCTCGCGCCGCCTATGACTGGACCGCCGAGGTCTCCATCTACCTGCGCGAGGGACTGCAGGGGCAGGGTGTGGGTTCGCTGCTCTATGGGCAGCTGATCCCGACGCTCGACGCCCAGGGCTTCCGCTGCCTCATCGCGGGCATCACCACGCCCAATGACGGCTCGGTGCGGTTGCATGAGCGGTTCGGCTTCGTGCATCTGGGCACGCTGGAGCGGGTGGGCTACAAGATGGGCGCCTGGCGCAACGTCGGTTCGTGGCAGCGTCTGGTGGGGCCCATGGATGACTCGGAGCCGGCGCCGGTACGCGCGGTGAGCGAGGTGTGGTCCGGCCACTGAGCGTTGTGAGGCAACGACGCTGCCCGGTGCGCCGCCGGTTCGGGCGCCAGGCGGTTCGGGCGCCAGGCGCCGTGCCTCGCCCGCAGCTTTGCCCCTTCCCGTTGCTCCTTGCCGTTCGGTCGACCGCACGGATTCGGCCTGACGAGACCTTGGGCCGACGTGAACCTGGCGTAGCGGTCGTGATCGTTCGCTCGACCGAACATCGTGGGCATGAGCCGGTGACCCTCGGCTGATCCGGGGCGCTATCGGTCCATACCGGGCGGTCGACCGAACGCCCAGACCGAATGCCCGGACCGAGCGCCAGACCGAACGCCCAGACGGGCCGCCCAGCCCGAGCGCCCAGGACCGGCGGCCAACGGGTGGCGACTACACCGGGTGCGGTATGGTGGCGCGCATGCCCATCGACTACACCATCCGACTGGCCGAGCAGGCCGACATCGAGCAGTTCGCCGAGATCGTCAACCACTACATCGAGACGAGCGCGATCAATTTCCATGACCACCCACAGTCCGAGGAGGACTGGGAGGCCAACTGGGAGGTGCTGCACGAGCGCTACCCGTTCCTGGTGGCGGAGAAGGACGGTGTGCTCGGTGGCATCGCCTACGCCTCTCCCTGGAAGCTGCGCGGCGCCTACAGCTGGACCTGCGAGGTGACCGTCTACGTCCGTGCCGGGCACGAGCGGCAGGGCCTGGGCAAGGCGCTCTCCGAGCGGATGCTGGAGATCCTCGAGGCACAGGGCTACCACGCCATCGTGGCCGTCATCGCGCTGCCCAACGAGGCATCGGTGGCGCTGCACGAGGCGCTCGGCTACGAGCACGTGGGCACCCTCAAGAGCCTCGGCTACAAGCGCGACGCCTGGCGTGACGTGAGCTTCTGGGAGCGCATCAGCGGCGATCCGGACACGCCGCCGAGCGAGATCAAGCCGGTCAGCGAGGTCGTCTAGCCACGACGAGACCCGGACCAGCCACGACGAGACCCGGGCCGACCATCTGGGCCGACCCGGGCAAGGTGCGACTGCTACTGGGCCGCTTCGTCCTCGCAGATCTCGTTGGTGTCATCGATCTCGGGCATCGCCGCGTCTGCGACCCACAGGTTCTCGCCATTGCCGCATGAGCGATTGCCGGTAAGGACCGGTCGCGAGACACTGCCGATGGCGATGCCGCGGCCAGACGCGCCCTCGACCATGTTGTCGGTCAGCTGCGCTTCACCGCCGGTGATGCTGATGCCGGTCCGACCACCAGAGATGGTGTTGCCCTCGACCATGTGGTCGGCCGATCCGAGCCCCAATGCCACGGAGTTGCCCGACAAGGTGTTGCCGCTGATGGTGCCGGTGCCGCCGAGCAGGACGTCGATGGCGGTCGCCTCGCTGAAGCCTGCGACGGTGTTGTCGCGTATGACCCAGCCCTCGCTGCGCTGTACATCGATCCCCTGACCGTAGAAGCTCTCATCCCAGGTTTCCTGTTCGTCAGCGATCAGCGTGTTGCCTTCCACGAGTGCCTCACCGTTGAAGGCGATCCCCCGCGTCGTGTTATTGCGGATGAACGCGGGACCACCACGACTGGTGGTCTCAATTCGTGACGACCAGGTGGAAAACCTTAAGAAAAACGGCGAATATCTTCTG
>CAYZDQ010000392.1:0-3270 GCA_964476955.1 uncultured Anaerolineaceae bacterium | reverse complement strand
ACCCGGTGGGAGAGTAGGTCATTGCCGAGCATATCTACCCACGAACGGCCGGGCCAATAGGTCCGGCCGTTCTGCAGTTCTAGGGTCCGGCGCCTGGGCGTGACAAGCGAGGTAGGGTGGAGGGGGAGTCGAGGCTCAGAGCACCCGATCCAGCACCGTCTGGACGGCGCGGGAGAGCACGGTGTAGTCGGGGATTTCGAAGCGGTTGCCGTCGACGTCGGTGATCAGCAGGCGGCCGTCGGACAGCTCGTTGACCGAGTCGCGTAAGCCCCGGCACACGAAGTCGCGCCGCCCCAGGTTGGTCTCCACGCTCCAATACACCACCGCATACTCCTCCCGGACCGATCGCACGCGTTCGATCACAGGAATGAAGTAGCGCCGCTCGAGCATCTCATCCAGGAGCGTGCGCGAGTCCTCGTCCAGCTTCCTCGGGTCGTAGATGACGCCGATCTCGCCCGTGGGGCCATCGAAGAGCGCGACATAGTGGCGCCGATCCGACAGCGGGAAGCAGCGTGATGCCCGGCAGTTCAGGTAGCATCGGTCCTCGGCCACCTCGAGCCGGAACTCGCCCTGGGGGCCGCGCCAGAGCCGCACGGTCGCCGGATCGATGGACTGATCCTCGATCGGCGGCGGCTCGTAGGCCTCGCGCTCCGGAGCCTCTTCCGTCTCCACGATCGCCTGGTCGCCGGTCTCTTCGGTCATGGCCCCTAACCGTCCACGGCTTTGATTGCCGAGGTCTCCTTCTGCAGCTCGACGAGGCGGTGGTAGACCCCTCGCATCTCGAGCAATTCCTCGTGGGTCCCGAGCTCCGACAGCTTCCCGTGCTCCAGCACAAGCAGCCTGTCGGCGTTTCGCAGCGTGCTGAGCCTGTGGGCGATCGCGAAGGTCGTCCGCCCGGAGATCAGCCGGCCGATGGCCTCCTGGATCTGCTGCTCAGTCTCCGTGTCCACCGAGGCTGTCGCCTCGTCAAGGATGAGGATCGCCGGGTCGTGGAGGATGGCCCGGGCGATGCTGATCCGCTGACGCTCGCCGCCCGAGACTCTAGCGCCCCGCTCGCCCACCTTGGTGTCGTAGCCGTCGGGCATGCGGACGACGAACTCGTGGGCGTTGGCCGCCCGCGCGGCGCGGATTATCTCCTCGACGGTCGCGTCCGGCTTGCCGTAGGCGATGTTCTCCGCGATGCTCCCGTTGAACAGGAACGGCTCCTGCAGCACCGCTCCGATCTGGCTGCGCAGCTCGTGGAGACCGATGTCCTTGATGTCGATGCCGTCGATGCTCACGGTGCCCTCGTCCACATCGTAGAAGCGGCACACCAGGTTGATGAGCGTGCTCTTGCCCGCCCCCGAGTGCCCGACGAGCCCGATCATCTCGCCGGGCTCCACGTCGAGCGAGATGCTGCGCAGCACCGGCGCCGCCTTGTCGTAGCCGAAGGTGATGTCGTCGATCTTCACCTCGCCCTTGAGCCGTCCCGGCTGGACGGCGTCCTCGCGGTCATAGTCCTCGGGCTCCGTGTCGATCACCTCGAAGACCCGCTCGGCGGCGGTGAAGGCCCGCTGCATCCAGTCGTTCAGCCTGGTGAGCGACTGCAGCGGCCCATAGAACATGAACATGTACTGAATGAACGCCTGGAGATCGCCCAGGGAGAACCCCTGCCCGAGGATGATCCGCCGGCCGCCGACCCACCAGATCGCGATGGTCACGAGGGCGAGAGTCAGGCCGACGAAGGGGAAGTAGATGGCCCAGACGCGGTCGGCTCTTACGCCGGCCTGGAAGAGGCTGTAGGCGCGGTCGTTGACCGAGTCGACCTCGCGCTCTTCTTGGGCGAAAGCCTTCACCACGCGCACGCCCGAGATGGCTTCGTTGATCCGCGAGAAGAGCTTGCCCCAGCGGTGCCACAGGCGATGGTACATGCGTCGGACTCGCCGCCAGAAGGTCGCGGTGGCGATGGCGATGATGGGCGCCGGCACCATGACCCACAGCGCCAGCCGCCAGTCCATTACGAAGAGCACCACCCCAATGCCGACGACCAACAACCCGTCCCGGGCAAGGACCTCGGCGCCCTCGGCGACCATGTGGTGGATGTAGTCGCTGTCGCGGGTGATCCGCGACATGAGGCCACCGGTCTCCTTCTTGTCGAAGAACTTCAGGGCGAGGTGCTGCATCCGCTCGTAGAGCTGGCTGCGCACGTCGAAGGTGATCTTCCCGCCCAGCCAGACCATCACATAGCCGTGAGCCATTCCGAGCAGCGTCGAAACGACGCGGACGCCGATCAGAAGAAGGATCAGGCCGCTAAGCGTCCGGATGCCGATCGCGGGGTCGTCGAACTCCCCCTTCACGGCTGGGACCAGCACGTCGTCGGTGATGCTCCTGGCGATCAGAGGTCCCAGAAGGGACACGCCGGAGGTGCCCAGCGACATCAATAGGGCCAGCAGCGCCACCCACCAGTAGGGCGTGAGGTAGCCCCACAGCCGGCGGAGGATCTGCCCGCGCGGCACGCAGGCCGGGCAGTTGGACGACCAGGGAGGCAGGACGCGGCCACACTTCTCACAGAGCTTCTCGTCCTCGTCGGGCCGGACGAGCTTGGGGACGTCGATCTCCTTCTCTTGCTTCGCGAGGTCGTCGATGGCGCGGGAGAGCTTGTTGAAGGCGGCGGCCTGGCTGTGAGAGCAGGCGATGACGTCGACCGGCTGCCCGGCCATCGTGACCTGCAGGATCGCTCGGCCCACCACCGTCTCGACGGCGGCGCCCTCGACATCCTCGAGGGAGAGGACCTTGGTCGGAGCCCCGTCGCCCTCGGCATCCGGGCCGAAGACGAACAGGTGGGCGGAGGTCACGGCGAGCCACTGCTCGCCGAACCGACCGTCCGGCCCGATGTCCGACCGCGCAACGAGGATGAGCTGCTCGCCGTCGTCCAGCACACCCTCGACCCGCTCGCGCGCGCGGGCATCGGCCTCCTCGGCCGGGGAGATGGGAATCCGATCAGGCAACTCGACTTGGGGGGCCTTCTTCTTGGATAGCACGATAGGGTGTACGCTGCAGCGAAGCCAGTGGTTCACTGGCGAGTGTGCATGTCGTAGGAAACGCAGCGCGAGGCCTGCCTTGGGCCTCGCGCCCGGCTCACGTCATCGCCTGGGTTCGCCGACCGGCGAGCCCTTCCCTGCCGCCTACTTCCCCAGCTTCGGCATGGGGGATAGGCCCTTCGCCTTCGGGTAGCGGGCGCGGATGAGGGCCGCCTCGATGTAGCCGCGAGCCTTGTGGGGGTTGTTGGTC
>CAYZDQ010000391.1:0-3270 GCA_964476955.1 uncultured Anaerolineaceae bacterium | reverse complement strand
GTCGGCCTGGAGCTGGCTCAGGATGAGGAAGCCGACGCCGGTCATGACCATGCCCACCGGGGCCACGCGGCGGAAGCCGATCCGAGCCGCCACGATCGGGGCTCGGCGCGCAGTCGGCAAGAGGATGAACGGCAGCGGCAGCAGGGCGATGGCCGCCTCCAGGGGCGAGCGCCCGGTGACGAACTGCAGGTACTGCAGGGCCACGAAGAAGAACCCGAACGAGGCCATGAACTGGACCGTGACGGTCAGCGTCCCGGCACTGAAGCCGCGATTCCTGAAGAGACGCGGGTCAAGCAGCGGCTTGTCCATCCGCAGCTCCCAGAGCACGAAGGCGATGCCGCCCACGATGCCGACCGCGATGGCACCGAGGGTGACCGGGTCGGTCCAGCCGCGCTCGGGGCCCTCGATGATGCCGAAGACGAAGGCGCTGATGGCCACGAGCGAGAGCAGCGCACCGACCACGTCGAGGGCGGGCGGGTCGTCATCGACTGACGGCGGCACGATCGCGAGCGTGCCGATGAGCGCCACGGTCGCCAGGGCCAGGTTCAGCCCGAAGAACGACGACCAGGGGAACCACTCCAGCAGCAGGCCCGTGGCGAAGAGGCCCAGGATCGCTCCCCCGCCGGCGATGCCGACCCACACGCCGATGGCCTGGGGCCGCTCCTCCTCGGGGAACGACGTGGTGATGACCGACAGCGTCGTGGGCATGATCGCGGCCGCGCCGACGCCCATGAGCACGCGCACGATGATGAGCTGGTCCGGATCGGTGATGAACAGCCCGACCGCTGCGGCGCCTCCGAAGATGAGCAGTCCCAGGGTCAGCAGCAGCCTGCGCCCGTAGCGGTCACCGAGGGCGCCGGCGAACAGCAGCAGGCCTGCGAAGACGACGGTGTACGAGTCGATGATCCAGGTCAACTGGGTTTGGCTGGCACCGGTATCGCGAGCGAGGCTCGGCAGCGCGACGTTGAGGCCGGCGACCGCGGAGACCACGGCCATGAGGGCGAGCCCGACCACGGCCAGCACGAGCCGTCGCTGTCGCTTCGTCAGTGATGCTGCCGCGCTGGGTTGCTGCTGGGCCATGCGAGTGGGCTCCCTCTCGTTGTTTCCCCCGTTGTGGAAATGATATTCTCCTATCGTGGAAATCGCAAGCGGAAGTCGATGACCAAGGCGAAACGCGGGCCGAAGCCCGCCGGGACCGATACGAGGGAGGCCATCCTCGAGGCTGCGCGCGAGCAGTTCGGCGAGGTCGGCTATCGGCGCGCGACGCTACGCAGCGTCGGTGCGGCCGCCGGCGTCGATCCGCGCCTCGTCCTGCACTACTTCGGCTCCAAGCAGCAGCTCTTCCTGCAGGCAGTGCAGCTGCCCGTCGACCCGGAAGCGTTGATGCGGGTCATCTTCGACGGGGATGCTGAAGGCATGTCGGAACGCATCGCCTGGGCCTTACTGGACGTGCTCGAGAGCTCCGATACGCGGCAGCCGGCGCTCGCGATCGTGCGTGCTGCCGCGTCGGAACCGGAGGCGGCCGAGCTGATCCGCCTGGTGCTCACGGAACGCGTACTGACCCCGCTCACGGCGCGCATCGGCGGCGACCAGCCCGAGCTCCGGGCGAGCTTCATCGGCGCACAGTTCGTGGGCCTGGCCATGGCCCGTTACGTGGTCGGCGTGGAGCCCCTGGCCTCAGCCTCGCCGGAACAGGTGGTGCAGGCGATCGCGCCCGTGATCGACCACTACCTCAGCGGCGACTGGACCATGTCGGGCTCGTCCACGGAGAACGCCTAGCCACATCGCTGGAGGCACGGCCTGTCCACGAGTGAGCCGTGGACCCTCGTTGGGGTCTGCGGGAAGGCGTTGCGCGGACGCACCACTAGCTTTATCATCGTCCGCGAGCCGGACGCTCGTCACCCTGCCGTGGGGTGGCGGAGGGTCTCCTTGTGGGACTTGGGAGGATCCGGTAGTCGCTTCGCGACGTGGCGTTCGGAGCCCCAGCCTGAATGCCTGATGCCAGTCGGCCCCTGCTCTACGGGCCGAATCATATCTGTCTGCCTGCGCCTGCCTAGGACCTCCGCCCGGTTCGACCGAGTGGAGATATCGACCATTGCCCAAATCGGAGAAACCACACAGCCGATACCCCATGCCCCGATCATCCATCGGGTACACCCGACGCAGTCAGCTATCCGTTCCGACTGAACCGGCATCCGGCATGGAGCCAGACCCATCGCCAGGCCACAGCCAACGGTCTCGCATACTGCCGAAGATCACCGGCATCGCACTGGCGCTCTCCCTTGCAGCCGGCTTCGGCCTCGCCCCCACCAGTGGGGTCGTAGGGGCCGAGACCTCGGCGCAGGACTCGTTCGCCCGCTCGAGCGCGCGCGGATGGGGCACGACGGACTCGGGTTCCCGCTGGGCATACCCCTCCGGCAAGGGCGGGATCGCGATCGTACGGGGCGAAGGTGTGATCAGACACCCGCGCTGGGCAACGCCCAAGGCGGCATTGCTGAACCTGAAGCTGCGCAACACCGCGGTCCGGTTCACCCTCGGACTCGAGAGCGGTTCTGCCGGCCCCAGCCCCAAGGCCGTTGCCGTGCTCCGCAAGTCTGCCGGGGGCGAGTACCGACTCGGTGTTCGGGTGGGCAATGATGGCAAGGTGTGGCTGTCTGTCGCGAAATCACGGACGGGAGGCAAGGCCAAGGGCCTGGGCAAGCCTGTCGCGGTCAGCGGCTGGCGATACCGGCCTGGCGACACGCTCGGGGTCGTAGCCCAAGCGGTCAAGCGGAACCCCACCCAGCTCCGGATGAAGGTGTGGAAAGTCGGCGCCAAGACCCCATCGAAGTGGCAGATCGTGCGCAACGACGTCCGCAAGGACATCGAGGCCAGCGGACGCATGGGACTCATGTCGATCCCGACAGGGAAGCCGAAGGCGACCGTCGGCCTGCGCATCGACGACTTGGTCGCGCGTCCGGCCAGAAGCACGAAACGGGCCCCGTCGGATTCCTCCGAGAGTTCTCCCACTCCCGCGCCGGCCCCGAAAGCGCCAGCGCCCACGCCCCCGCCGGCTCCCACCAACGCCGTCTACGTGCCAGCCTCGATCGACAGCACGGGCAGCAAGAACGTCGCGGGCGCGCTGCAGTCGGTCATCGACCAGGCCCCCAACGGCTCGACCATCGTGTTCAAGGCCGGTGCCACGTACCAGCTCGGTGAGGTGCTCCGCATCGCGAACCGGAAGGGCATCACGCTCGCGGGCAACGGCGCCACGCTCAAGCTCACCGGCCC
>CAYZDQ010000390.1:0-3286 GCA_964476955.1 uncultured Anaerolineaceae bacterium | reverse complement strand
CCCGCAGGAGGTAGGCCGCGCCGAGCAGGAGCACGACCACCACGATCCCGAAGAGCCCCAGGCGGACCACTCGTCGCATGACGCGGCCGTGGCCCCTACTTCAGCAGCGTGAGCAGCAGCACCAGCGGGGTCGATGCGACGACGCTGTGCGGCGTACTCGCGGGCATGTGGATCCACGTACCCGGACGACCCTCGACGACCTTGTCGTCGAGCGTGATGGTGGCCTCGCCCGCCACCACCTCCAGCGTCACCGGCACGGGCGCGGTGTGGTCGGACAGCTGCTGGCCGGCGGCGAACGAGAAGTGCACGACACGGACGTCGTCGTCGTTGTAGATGGCACGGCTGACGATGCCGTCGTCAGGCGTCTCGACCGGCGCGCGCAAGTCGACGATGGTGGAAGAGCCGCTCATGGATGACCTCTGGTGCGATGGCCCCGATCGTACATCGCGAGCGCGGCGATCCAGGCCCAGGCGGCGGCGATCACGATCCACTCCAGCAGCGAGTTGAGCAGCACATCGGGCCGCGGGAGCTCCTCGTTGAACTCCATCTCGAAGTGGTAGTCGGGCTGGACGAGCCCGGTCAGGAGCAGGAAGACGATGACGAGCACGACGATGGCCACGGCCAGCCAGCCATAGACCGCCGGGTACGGGGCGCTGCCGCGCAGACACCAGACCGCGAACCAGGCGGCGACCACGAGGATGAGCAGGAAGGCCATCGTGGCTGCGCGAACGTGTGGCTCAAGGTCGTCCACCGGGAAGAGGCCGACCAGGACCATGGCCACGCTCGCGACGAGACCGAGCAAGCCGAAGCCGCGCTCCGACCAGCTCGAGCCGCGCAGTGTGATGCTCACCATGTAGAGCCCGATCGAGACACCGCCCACGATGAGGCCGAGATCGAAGACGGCGGCCAGCTCGGAGACGCCCCGCTCCCCGAGCTCCGAGACCGTGTGGTTCAGGGGGCTGTACCGCTCGCCATCCGCGCCGGAGTAGGCCATCACGGTGACGAGCGAGGCGGCGACCGCCACGAGTACCCCGATGAGGCCGAGGTCCGGTCCGTGCCGGGCCAGCCACGCGCGGGCGGCGCCCTTCATCGACCGAGGGCCTTCTCCATCCAGTGGGTGGCGAACGGCTCCTTGTTGAACGGCGCCACCTCCCGGTACCCTCGCGCCCGATACATGGCGATGGCGGCACCGAGTCGACTGTTGCTGTCGAGCCGGGTCACGGTGCGGTCTTCGGCGTAGGCCGCGGTCTCGAGCGCGTCGAGCAGACGACCTCCGAGGCCCTGTCCCCGGACCCGAGGGTGGATCCACATGCGCTTGATCTCGGCGATCCCGCCGTCGACGAGCTTCAGCGCTCCGCAGCCGACCGCTTCGCCCCCCTCGCCCACACGCACGACGAGCACCAGACCGTGGGGGCGCGTCAGGTCGTCGACCGCGAGCGGCAACGCCTCGTCGGGCTCGTACCCGAAGAGCCCGCCGAGCTCCTGGTAGTACGCTGCGAAGCATCGACGGACGTCGGGGCTGTCGGCTGGCTCCTCACCGATGATGAACCTGGTCATATCACCCTGAGTATCGCTCCTCCGCGCCGTACCATCGAGACATGAACCGCTCACAGACCCTTTCCTACGGCTCCTGGCCGTCACCCATCAGTGTCGACCTGGCCGTCGGCTCCTCGCGCGGACTGTCCGACCCACGACAGGATGGCGACGACATCTACGTTCTCGAGTCCCGTCCCGACGAGGCCGGCCGCGTGGCCTTGCTCCGCCGTCTGCCCGACGGGACGTTCACCGACGTGGCGCCGGAGCTCAACGTCCGGACCCGCGTACACGAGTACGGAGGTGGTGCCTACGCCGTCACCGATGGCGTCATCGTCTTCAGCGAGTTCGCCGACAACCGCCTGCTTCTCAAGGGCTCACCGGAGCAGGCTCCCACCGAGCTGGTGACCGACCCGGCCCTGCGCTTCGCCGATATGGCGCTCGACCTCGTGCGCGATCGCGTCTACGCCGCGATGGAGGACCAGACCGAGTCAGCTATCGACGCGCGCAACCTGCTGGTCGCGGTCTCGCTCGCGGACGGCACCATCACCGAGCTGGCCAGTGGCCACGACTTCTACTCCGACCCGGTGCTCAGCCCCGATGGCTCACGCCTGGCTTTCGTGACCTGGGACTTCCCGCGGATGCCCTGGGACGGCACGGACCTGTGGGTCGCGGAGATCGAGGCTGATGGCTCGCTGGGAGCACCGATCCACGTCGCCGGAGGCGCCAGCAAGTCGGTCATCCAGCCCAAGTGGGCGCCCGACGGGTCACTGCTGTACAGCTCCGACCGCAGCGAGTGGTGGAATCTCTATCGCTGGCGCGAAGGGGACTCCGACTCGCTCGAGGTGGCGCCGATGGCTGCCGAGATCGGAGGCCCGCAGTGGGTCTTCGGCCTCTCCCACTACGACGTCGATGACGACGGCTCGATCATCGCCTTCGCCCATGGCCCCGATGGCGCCCGGCTGCTGGCCCTGCGCTCGGGCGAAGCGCCACGCGAGCTCGACTTCGCCGAGAACGGCCTGACCTATGTCCGTGTCGCCGACGGCGTGCTCACCGCCCTCGCGGGCGCATTCACCCGGCCGACAGCGCTCGTGCGTCTGGACCTGGCTACTGGAGCGGAAGAGCGGCTGCGTGAGTCGAGCCAGCTGACCGTGGACCCGGCCTACCTCTCCACGCCGCAGCACATCTCGTTCCCGACATCGGGCGGTCGCACCGCCTACGGCTGGTACTACCCGCCGACGAGCCCCGACGCTGTCGCGCCGGTCGGGGAGAAGCCGCCACTGGTGGTCATGTCGCACGGCGGGCCCACGAGTCAGGCGCGCACGTCACTGAGCCTGGAACGGCAGGCCTTCACCAGCCGCGGCTTTGCGGTGGTCGACGTCGACTACGGCGGCTCGACCGGCTACGGCCGGGCCTTCCGCGATCAGCTGCGTGAGGCCTGGGGCATCGTCGACGTGGACGATTGCACGGCGGCCGCGACCTGGCTGGCGGAGCAGGGCCTGGCCGACCCGAATCGACTCGCCATCCGCGGCGGCAGCGCCGGAGGCTACACCACGCTGGCCACGCTCTGCTTCCGGGATGTCTTCAGCGCGGGCACGTCGTTCTATGGCCTGGGCGATCTGGAGGCCTTCGTCGATATCACCCACAAGTTCGAGTCGCGCTACATGGAGTTCCTCATCGGTCCATATCCGGAGGTGGCAGAGCGCTACCGCGAACGATCCCCGGACAACTACAGCGACCGCATCAGCTGTCC
>CAYZDQ010000389.1:0-3293 GCA_964476955.1 uncultured Anaerolineaceae bacterium | reverse complement strand
GTCGGGCCTGCCGCTCCCTCGTCGGTGGAGACGGAGATGCACACCGGCACCGCTTGACTGCGGACGCGCCACGGACGAACGACGACCCTCCGATGCCCGACCGGAGGGTCGTCGCGAAGGCGGGCGACTGGGAGGGCCGCCCGTGGAGGAGGGTCAGCCGATCTGGAGCGTGCCAGGCGCCTGCTCTACACCGTCGTCGTTCACGTAGAACGAGCCGCTCATGGAGACTTCCTCACCCGCAAGACCGTCGAAGGGTCCGGTGGCTTCCCTGACCGGACCGACCATCTCGTAGGTCGCGGCCTCGAGGTCAGCGGTGCCGTAGTCGAGCCCCCACAGCACCAGCTCGCCATCGAACGTCTCGACGGCGCAGGCCTCGTCGAAGACCAACTTCAGGCCGTCATACACCGCCCAGACTTCGTTGAAGGCCGCGGTCCCTTCCGCGGGCGGGTGGTTGGGCGGCCGGCCGGCACCGACGTTGAAGAAGAGCATGTCGTACACATCCCCGCGGAAGTCGATGGTGCCGATCCAGTCGGGGATCTCCTCGCCGGGTTCCGCGTAGCAGTCGTTCCAGAGCAGGTCGAATGCGCCTTCGGCCTTGCTCTCTGCCGTGGCCACCGGGGCGACCGCAAGGACCGCCACCAGCACCGACGACAGGATGAGTGCGAGCTTGCGAAGCATCGTGTTTCGCCCTCCATCGTCCGGGCGCCTCAGGTGGGGCCGCTGTGCCCCGACCTCTCGGACGCCATCGAGCCATAGTCAACGGCAGGGCGCTCAACGCCGTGTCAACCGATGCTCACGGGCCGCAGCGAGCGTGCCTCCTCGATGGCCTGCTCGAGGTCCAGGGCATGCCCCTCCGTCCACGCCTGACCGAGCTCCTTGTGGTCGAGGCTGCGCCGGGCCGCCGAGCGTGCCGGCTCGATGTGCAACTCCTCGACACTCTTGCCGCCGCCGGACGCGGCACGCAACGCATCGGCCGCCCCCGCGACACGTACGGCCACCACCGGCTCTGCCACGACCGCGAAGGCTGCGATGAAGTCGAGGAGCCAGACACACAAGGCCACGTTCTCGAGGTCGCAGGCCTGGTCGAGCGCATCCACCGCGATGCGGGTGGCGTCGGCCGGCGCGCCGGTGTGGAACTCCAGGCCCGCAAGCCCCGCAAGCTGCGTGACGGCCAGGGTGTCCGCGCCCGTCTCGCGTGAGATGGCCAGCGCTTCCTCCCAACGTGGGCGAGCTGCTGCGTACTGGTGGTCCTGCCAGAGCGCGAAGCCCTGGGCCATCAGCGTCTCACCGACCTTGGCCCGGTCGCCCAGCGTCTCGAACAGATGGCGTGCTTCGGCCGCGAGGTCGGCGCCCTCGGTCGGATCACCACGCCAGGTGGCGGTCATGCTCAGGCCGTAGAGCATGTCGGCTTCGCCGGCTTGGTCCTCCAGCTCGCGGTACGAGGCGAGGGCTTGCTCATAGGCTTCCCGCGCCCCACCGTAGTCGGCCAGCCAGTAGTCCAGGCCGGCCAGGGCCGCGAGGGCGTCGGCCCGGAGCGCCGCATCCGCACCGGGCTCCGCCAACAGCCGCTCGAGCCAGGCGCGGCCTTCACTGATACGGCCTGCCGCCTGCCACACCCGCCAGGTGGCGCCGGCCAGACGCAGTCCGGTGTCCAGGTGGCCGTCCTCAGCGCAGCGCCGCAGAGCGGCCCGGATCTCGTCGAGCTCCGGCAGCAGCGTGGTCACCGCCTCGTCGGAGAGGTCGCCGGCACGCCCCGGATCGGAGCGCTCCGTGAGGCCGAGGTAGTAGCGCGCGTGGCGGTCGAGGGTGGCTCGGAGCTCGCCTGCCTGCTCGAGTCGCTCCACGGCGAACTCGCGCAGCGTCTGGAGCATCGCGAAACGAGCCTGGCCGATGTCGACGGGACGATAGAGCAGGCTCTGGGCGAGCAGGGATTCGACTCCGGCCCAAGTCTCCTCGAGCGGCTCGTCCGCCGCCGCCGCGGCTGCCTCCGCGGTGAAGGCGCCAACGAACGGCGCCAGCCGTCGGAAGAGACGCTGCTCGTCGGGGCTGAGCAGCTCGTAGCTCCAGGCGATGGCCTCGCGTAGCGTCTGGTGACGCCCGATGGTGTCACTGGTGCCAGCGCTGAGCAGGGGCAGCCGGCGTTCGAGCCGGTCCAGCAGGCTCTGCGGGGTCATCGCTCGAAGGCGGCCGGCTCCGAGCTCGAGCGCCAGCGGCAGCCCATCGAGCCGTTTGGTGATGCCGGCGATGGCGGCCGCGTTCTCCGCGCTGACCTCGAAGCGCGGATCGGCTGCGCGAGCCCGCGCCACGAGCAGCGCCACCGCGTCGTATCCGCGCAGGTCCGAGGGTTCAACGACACCATCGGTCGGGGGGACCTCCAGGGGCAGGACGGGGAACTCCTGCTCGCCGTCGACGCCCAGTGGGGCCCGGCTGGTGGCCAGCACGGTCAGCGCCGGCGCCGCGTCGAGCAGCCGGTCGATCGGGCCCGCAGCGCCACTGAGCTGCTCGAGGTTGTCCAGCACCAGCAGCAGGCGGGGACCCTGCAGGCGCTGGGCCAGGGCCGTCTTGCCCGGGTCGGGCCCCCGCGTCGTGTCGCCGGCTGCGTGCCCGGTCGCGTCGAGCACCCGCGTGATGGCCGGCTCCAGCTGCTGCGGGTCGGAGATGCCGGCGAGCGACACGAAGAACGTGCCGGCCGGGAACCGAGTGGCCTGCTCGGTCGCCAGACGCAGGGCCATGCGGGTCTTGCCCGCGCCCGGAGCGCCGGTCAGGGTCAGCAGCCGGGAGGCGACCAGCAGCTCGGCCGCGATGGCGAGGTCGCGTTCGCGTCCCACGAAGGTGGTGCGTTGGAGCGGCAGGTTGCCGATGGCGGTGACGGGGGTGGCCGTGTCAGGTTCCGTCCCTGCCGGATCGAGGGAGAGTGTGGAGTCGTGCGCCAGCACGCGCTGTTCCATGCGCTTGAGCGCTGGTCCCGGCTCGATCCCCAGCTCGTCCGCCAGCTTGGTCCGAGCCGCCGCGTAGGCACCCAGGGCGTCGGCCTGCCGTCCGCCCCGATAGAGCGCCAGCATGTACTGCTCCCAGAAGGCCTCGCGGAAGGGCTGTTCGAGGGTCAGCCCGTGAAGCTCCTCGGCAAGCTCGAGGTGTCGGCCCAGCTCCAGGTCGGCCCGGATCCGCTCTTCCAGCGCGGCCAGTCGCAGCTGATCGAGCCGTGTCGCCTCCGGGGTCGCGAAGGTTTCGTCAGCGAACTCGGCCAGCGCCGGTCCGCGCCACAGCCCCAGGGCCTCACGCAGCAGGTCCGC
>CAYZDQ010000388.1:0-3295 GCA_964476955.1 uncultured Anaerolineaceae bacterium | reverse complement strand
CATCGCGGCCGTCTGCGGCTCCACCGAGACGCCGCTGTACGAGGTCGCCTACGTCGGCTTCAGCAACATGCGCGGCATGGGCACGCCTCGCGAGGGCCGGCCCCTGGGCGACATCTCGCGACCGTTCGACCGCACCCGAGACGGCTTCGTGCTGGGCGAGGGCGCGGGCGCGATGATCGTGGAGGACCTCGAGCACGCCAAGGCCCGCGGGGCCACGATCTACGCCGAGGTCGTGGGCTACGGCAACGCCGCCGACGCGTGGGACCTGATCCAGCCGGTGGAGAAGGGCGACGGCGTGCGCCGGGCCATGGAATGGGCCATCCAGCGCCATGGCGTGCCCAAGGACGAGATCGACATGATCAACCCCCACGGCACTTCCACGCCGCTCGGTGACCTGCGCGAGGCCGAGGCCATCAAGGCCGTCTTCCCGGACCGCTACGGGGAGATCGGCATCAGCGGCACCAAGTCGATGACCGGTCACCTCATGGGCGCGGCCGGTGCCATCGAGGGCGTCTTCACTGCGCTGTCGGTGCACCATCAGGTCATCCCGGCCACGCAGAACTACCTCGAGCCCGACCCGGAGATCGACCTCAACGTCGTGGCCGGCGACGCGCGCGAGCAGGAGGTCCGATACGCCATGAGCGACAACATCGGTCTTGGCGGCCACAACGGCGCAATCATCTTCAAGCGCTACCTGGGCGACTGACCCCGATGCCGGCGCGATCGACGATCGCGTCGGCTACGATCCAGCACAGCCGCACCAACAGGAGTCCGTCACCCGTGCCGTCCACCGATCCAGCCCGTCGCGCCGTCATCACCGGCTTCGGCGCGGTCACGCCCATCGGCAACGACTACCCCACCTTCTGGGCCAATGCCAAGGCCGGGAAGAGTGGCGGCGGGCCGATCACGCACTTCGATGCCTCTGCCCTCGACGTGCGCATCGCGGCCGAGGTCAAGGACTTCGACCCCTCCACCGGCATGGATCGCAAGATGGCGCGGCGCATGAGCCGCTTCATCCACTTCGCCATGGCCGCCGGCAAGGAAGCCGTGGCCGATGCCGGTCTCGACTTCAGTGACTGGACGCCCGAGCAACGCGATCGCGCCGCGGTCATCATCAACACCGGCGGCGGCGGCCTCGAGCAGGTCATCGACGGTCACGTCACGACCGAGACGCGAGGCCCGCGCTTCGTGAGTCCCTTCGCCATCCCCGCCCTCTCCGGCTCCATGGCGGCCTGCCTGCTGTCGATGGAGTACGGGCTCACCGGACCGGTGCAGGCCCAGGTCGCGGCTTGCGCCAGCAGCGTCATCACCTTCCTCGACGCGCTGCGCATGATCGAGCGCGGTGAGGTCGACGTCATCATCGGAGGCGGCACCGAAGCGCCGCTGCTGAAGATGGGCTTCGCGGCGCTCTCCAACATGGGCGCGCTGTCCAAGCGCAACGACTCACCCGAGACAGCGTCGCGGCCCTTCGACAAGGAGCGAGACGGCTTCCTTTTCGGCGAGGGCGGAGCGGTCCTCGTCATCGAGTCCGCCGAGCACGCGCTCAAGCGCGGCGCCACGGTCCACGCCGAGCTCGTGGGAGCGGCGCTCACGGCCGACGCCTTCCATATCTCCGCTCCGGAGCCGACCGGTCGCGGCGCGGCCATGGCCATGAAGAAGGCCTACATGGACGCCGACCTGGCAGCCGATGAGATCGACTTCGTGGTGGCCCACGGCACGAGCACACCGCTCAACGACGTGACCGAGACCAGGGCCATCAAGACCGCTCTCGGCGACCACGCCTACAAGGCTGCGGTCTCCTCACCCAAGTCCATGGTCGGCCACCTGCTGGGCGGCGCTGGTGCGGTAGCGGCGCTGATCGGCATCGGTGCCATCCGGGACGGCGTCATCGCGCCGACCATCAACTACTCCACGCCCGATCCCGATTGCGACCTCGACTACGTACCCAACGTCGCGCGCGAAGCGAACGTGGACGTGGCCATGGTCAATGGCTTCGGCTTCGGCGGCCAGAACGCCGTGGCGGTCTTCAAGCGCTTCGAGGCCTGACGGCTTCGTCAGCCAGCGGGTCGGGGCGGGAGCTCTCGTCCTTCGAACGCGGTGAGGTCGGCCACCAGATCGGCCGGGGTGCGCATGGGGCGACCGCGCTGCAGGTCGTAGAAGACCTGTACCGTCGAGCCATCAGCCACCACCCGGGCCTCCCCTATCGCTGATCGCTCGACCTCGACGAGGTAGTCGAGGCTGAAGGCGGAGCGACTGATCCAGCCCACGCGCACGTCCACGAACAGCGGCTCCCCGTAGAAGGCCGGGGCGCGGTAGCTGATGCGAGCCTCGGCGATGACGAACGTCCGCTTATCCGCATCGGGACCGGTGCCGAAGGGATGACCCACGACCTCGGTGTAGTAGCCGCCGCGGGCAGCTTCGAAGTACGAGAAGTAGACCGCGTTGTTGACATGCCCCAGGGCATCGGTGTCGTTGTAACGGATCTCGATGGGATGGCGGTAGCGGAACGTGCCCTCGAGCGGACGGCTGCGGACCATGGTTCGATGCTAGCGCCGCGGGTGGGTGCCCGTGGGCAGAGGACGCGCAGGTGCCGTACCGTTGGCAGCGATGCCCACGACGACCACCCCCGACGACTCCGCCGCCGAGGCCGTCGAGGCCGTCGAGGCCGTCGCGGAGCAGCCCGAGCAGACGTCGGCGACCGCGATCGAACGCGGCCGCCCCAGCTACTCCTGGCGCTACGGCCAGGACCGACGGCTGGAGATGGTGCGGCGCTACGTCGACCTTGAGGACGCGGCCGTGCTCGATGTGGGTTGTGGCATCGGCACCTACGTGCGGCGGTTCGCGCAGTTCTCCGATGACGTCCACGGCATCGAGGTCGAGGAGGAGCGCGTGGCCGAGGCCAGCGAGGAGCTGCCCAACATCGTGCACGCCTTCGGCGAGGAGCTGCCCTATCCCGACGATCGCTTCGACCTGGTCTTCTCCAACGAGGTCATCGAGCATGTCGACGATGACCGGCGGACCGCTGCCGAGATGGTGCGAGTGACCAAGCCCGGTGGCACCATCGTGGCCTTCGCGCCCAACCGGCTCTACCCCTTCGAGACGCACGGCGCCTACTTCGGCGGCCGCTACGTCTTCGGCAACATCCCGCTCGTCAACTGGCTACCCGACCCGCTGCGCGATCGTTTCGCGCCACACGTCCGCGCCTACACCGGTCGCGGCATCGAACAGCTCTTCGCGGGCCAGCCGGTTCGCCTCGTGCACCATCGTGTCATCTATCCGGGCTTCGACAACATCA
>CAYZDQ010000387.1:0-3298 GCA_964476955.1 uncultured Anaerolineaceae bacterium | reverse complement strand
CGCACGAACCGTACATGTGTTCTGGTATCCCCTCGTGCAGACTCCCGACTGGGGGTCAAGAGGTCGCTGGTTCGAATCCAGTCGCCCCGACCATTACTCCAAGCATGACACGGCCTCTCTAGGAGCCCGTTTCCGTAATCGCCGGCCCGTGGGTGGCTGAAGGGTCCACGACCCGAGATCGGCCGGCTCGGAAGCGATCCGGTGTCCGGGCAGGCGGACGACAGGCCTCCATCAGGCCCATCCGAGGGCGTCGTGGCCCCTGGGCCGGTCCCAACCCTCGATGACCCGTCCCGCGTGGCCACTGCGGAACAGCTTGGCGAGGTTGTGGACCGCGCAGACGAGGTGCCACTCGGCGTCGACCTTCTCCTTGCCCCGCAGGCTGAAGCGGCGGAAGCCGGCGGCCTCCTTGATCTGGCCGAAGACCGGCTCGACGATGAACTTGCGCCGTCGGTAGTGGTCGTGGCCCGACTTCGTCCGCAGCTTGCGCTCCATGCGTCCACGACGACTGAGCCCTTTGGGGATGCGGCCCCTTGGCGCGGGTGGCGCTGTCGAGGAATGCTTGTCGCGGCGGACCGCGACGTAGGCATCGATGCGCTTGCCCTCGAGGTGGACGAGGTTGTCGTCCGATTGATAGCCGGCATCGGCGAGGACGCGCTTCGGTCGATGGCCGGTGTTCGTCTCGACCTGGTCGACCAGATCGGGCAGTGAGCCGGTGTCGGTGGTGTCGGCCGTCAGCTCGGTGGCCACGATGACCTGGTGGGCCTCATCGACGATGGCCTGTGCGTTGTAGCCCTGGACCCAGCCGTCGGGCTTGCTGGGCATGATCCGGCTGTCGGGATCGGTGAAGTTGCGCTGGGCCTTCGGCTCGGGCACCGCGTCGGGGTCGCCAGTGCGCTCCCTGGCCTCTTCCTCGAGGGCGGCCTTGGCCTCGCGGATGGCGCGCAGGCGACCCTCCCGGGTGCGCAGGGCCGGTGGCAACTCGTCACCGCGGGCATCACCGTAGAGGGCATCCTCAGCCTGGTCGACCGCCTCGGCCTCCTCGAGGATGCGTCGGACCTCGGCCTCGAGTGCTGCCTCGCGCTCATCCATCCGTCCGTAGCTCATGGCCTTGTGCTTCGACGCGTTCGCCTTGACCTTCGTGCCGTCGAGGGCGACCCGGCCGAGCCTGACCAGGCCGGCCGTCCCGCACAGCTGGAGGATGTCGAGGAAGAGCGCCTCGAAGGCTGCGAGGTGGCGGCGTCGGAACTCGCTGATGGCCTTGTGGCCGGGGCGGGCGTTGCCCGCGAGGAACATGAAGCCGACGTCGGACTTCAGGCGCTCCTCGAGCTTGCGCGAGCTGCGCACCCCGATGACATAGCCGTAGAGGAGGACCTTGAGCATCATCGCGGGGTGATACGGGGGCATGCCCCGGGGCTCGTCGTGGGCGGCGAGGAAGGGGGCGAGGTCGAGGTCGTCGACCAGGTCACTGATGAACGCGGGCAGGCCGTCGGGGTCGACCCAGTCACGCACCGACGGGGGCATCAGCAGGAGGGTGTCCTGGTCGTAGGGGCGGAAGGTCTTGGTGCGCATGACTGATTCTGGCATGTGCCTCTGCCGGCCGCTGGCCATTACCGACACACGCTCCTAGGACACCAGAGGGGCCGTATTTCGTTGTCGTGGTGGCTACTTGGGTGGCTACTGTCGAGCGTGGCGCTTGCTTGTGAGCCACCCCGGCTCACGTCATCAGCAGCTGGTCACGATCCGCCACGCCCAGATAGGCGTCGGTTGCTCGTGGCTCATCGGCGGGCGAGAGCTCGGCGTCAGACCTCCACCTCGGTCGTCGCTTGGCCTCGGCGTAGCAGTCCCGCACGAGAAGGCGGTACGACCACGCCTCGTACTTGGCCGGGTCTCGCAGGCGGCGGATATCCCGCCAGATGTCGAGCAAGGCCTGCTGGGTCGCGTCTTCGGCCGATTGAAGGTCTCGAAGGATGCCGTACGCTGCTCGGTGCAACCGAGAATCGTCAGCCACGAACAGGGCCTCGAAGGCGCGCTGGTCGCCGTGCTGAACCCGAACCACGATCTCTTGGTCCATGCCCCCGCATCCCTTGGCCGGCGGTCGTCGTGGCCGTCGGAGGGGACCGAGTCTGTTCCGGTCCTCCATAGGGTATGGGGACTGCCAAGGGCAGGATTACGAGACTCCATCGAATCCGGACGGCAGGCTGGCGTCTACCCAGAAACGACGAAGGCCCTCTCGCAGGGAGAGGGTCTTCGTGGTCTGATTGGCTTGTCGTGGGTGGTCGTCAGGCGGCTCGGCGTGTGGCTGACGGTTCTTCCCGTCGGCCAGTGAAGGCGGCGATGCCGCCAGTGGCAGCACAGCCTGCGGCCCACGTGTGGGAGCCGCTGCAGAGGTAACACCAGGCAGTGGCGGGCGCCGGCCAGCCGGCCTTGCGCTCCTTCTGCCCGATGGTCCGTCCGTACTTGCCTGAAGCGTGCTTGGTCATGAGGCGCTCCTTCGGTCGATGACTCGGTCGATGTCACGCCCTGGAGGGCGTTGCTGTTGACCGAATGGTCGCCTTGAGCACCTCCTGGGTCATGGACCTGAATCGGCAGACTCCATCGTGCGCTATTGCCGCGACACGGCAACGCGAGCGTGACCCGTCTCTTCAGCGCCGCACGACATCGCAGCACAGTCTGCGCATGCACGGCATCACAGCCGTCGCACGCCTGATCGTCAGCGCGGCAATGGACTGGCTACGAGCGGTGGTATCCACCGCGCAGAGTGGCCACCCGCCAGAGCTAGCTGGACTCGACGGCGCAGGCTCGGGTGACCTCGTCGAGGTCCACGCTGGTGAGCTTGCGTGCACCAGCACTGAGTCTGCGCACGGCTCGCTCCATGGGTGCTGCCTTCAGCTGCTTGATCGACTTGCGCACAGCCTTGGCGCCCTCGCGCACATCGACCACGCCGTCACGCCACTGTGCGTGAGCCTCCGCGTAGCACGCCTGCGGCGGGTGGCGATCGAGCCACTTGCGCTGCGCCCTGGCCCAGGCATGGAGGTCCTTCGCGGCTCGGTCGAGATCGTCCAGCGTCTTCGCGTTCTCATGGCGCTCCGCGAGGCCCGCGAGCCTGATGGCGGCGCCGGCACCATGCGCGACGAAGTCCACGTAGGGCGTGCCCGCGGTCGCTTCCGGCACCGGCTCGGTCACCTCCGCCGGCGGCCCCTCACAGGCTTCTGCCCCGAGCACCTCGACGCCGACCTCTCCGTCGAGCAGGAGCGCCGCAAGCTCGGCTGGCCCCAACGCCCCGAGCGGCGCCGTAGAG
>CAYZDQ010000386.1:1751-3299 GCA_964476955.1 uncultured Anaerolineaceae bacterium | reverse complement strand
TGATTTCCTTCAGTCTGTTCACCATTATAAAGCTGTGCAACCATTCTGCCCGAGTCCGCGATGGACAAGGAAGAAGCCGAAGCGATGGAGGAGGCAGAGCGCCTGCTGGCCTACGTCGGACTCGAAGACGTCGACGGCGTGCTCGCGAGCAACATGCCCTATGGCGACCAGCGGCGGCTCGAGATCGCCCGAGCGCTGGGTACCAGCCCACGCATCCTGCTGCTAGACGAGCCGACCGCGGGCATGAACCCCGCTGAGACCCGCGAGATGACCGGGCTGATCCGCAAGTTGCGCGACGACCTGGGCATCACCATCCTGCTCATCGAGCACGAGATGCGCGTGGTCATGGACATCTCCGAGCGCATCACAGTGCTCGACTACGGTGAGCGCATCGCCGAGGGTACGCCGGCCGAGATCCAGGCTGACAAGCGCGTCATCGAGGCCTACCTGGGCAAGGCCGCGTCGGAGGAGGCCTTCGGCGAGTACGAACCAGACACCGATCCCGACGACCGCGACGCCGCCGCAGCGCGGACCGGAGCCCACGCCCCCACACCTCCCCCGCCACCTCCATCCGCCATGGACGACGAGAGTGCAGGCGAGGCGACGAAGGACTGACCATGGCCCTGCTCGAGATCAACGACCTCCACACCTTCTACGGCAAGATCCACGCGCTGCGTGGAGTGTCGGTGACGGTCGGGGAGGAAGAGATCGTCACGCTCATCGGCGCCAACGGTGCGGGCAAGACCACCACACTCAACACCGTCAGTGGCCTGCTCGTGCCCAAGCAGGGCACGGTCAACTTCGACGGCGAGGACGTCACCCACGTAGCCCCGCACGACATGGTCACCCGCGGCGTGGTGCAGGTGCCAGAAGGTCGTCGCATCTTCGCTCAGTTGACCGTGGAGGAGAACCTCCACATGGGCGCCTACACCGTCGACGACAAGGCGCTCGTGGCCGAGGGCGTGGAGAACGCATTCGAGATGTTCCCGCGTCTCAAGGAGCGCCGCGCCCAGGTCGCAGGCACGCTCTCGGGCGGCGAGCAGCAGATGCTGGCCATGGGCCGGGCGCTGATGACCAAGCCGCGCATCCTGCTCCTGGATGAGCCCTCCATGGGTCTGGCGCCCAACCTCGTCGAGTACATCTTCGAGACCATCGTCCGCATCCACGACGAGGGTACGGCCATCCTGTTGGTGGAGCAGAACGCGGCCACGGCGCTGACCATCGCCAGTCGCGGCTACGTGCTGCAGACGGGCCAGATCCTGCTGGCCGACACGGCCGAGGGCCTGGCCGCCAACGAGGACGTGAAACGCTCCTACCTGGGCGAGATCTAGACCGGACCCTCGAAGCCGACGAGCTCGAAGCCGGTGACGACGGGGTCCTAGGCGCCGCCGCCGTGGCCGTGGCCGCTGCCGCCGCCCATGCTGCGGCCGCTGAGGTCGTGGCCCGAAGTCCCTCCACCCGGGATGCCCGTGAACGGCGAGGCCGGGTCGGATTCGTCCACGGTCGGCGCCTTCGCGCCCTCACTGAGGAACCGCCGCAGGAACTGCT
>CAYZDQ010000386.1:0-1741 GCA_964476955.1 uncultured Anaerolineaceae bacterium | reverse complement strand
GTCGAGGATCTGCTCGGGCGGGCCCTCTTCCACCACCAGTCCGCCTTCGAGATAGAGCACCCGGTCCGCCGCCTCACGCGCGAAGGCCATCTCGTGACTGACGACGATCATGGTGGAGCCCTCGTGGGCGAGCTGTTCCATGACCACGATGACCTCGCCGATGAGCTCGGGGTCGAGAGCGCTGGTGGGCTCGTCGAAGAGCAGCACCTCCGGCTCCATGCACAGGGCCCGCGCGATGGCGGCACGCTGCTTCTGGCCGCCGGACATGCGCGCCGGGAACTCGTCGCGCTTGTCGATGAGCTGCACCTTCTCGAGGAAGCGCTCGGCCGTGGCCACGGCCTCGTCCTTCGAGACGCCCTTCACGTTCATGGGGGCTTCGATGCAGTTGTCGAGCACGCTCATGTGCGGGAAGAGGTTGAACTCCTGGAAGACCATACCGGTCTGCTGGCGCAACTGCCGGATGTCCTTCCTCCGCTCTCGACCGGCCCGCTGGAGCGGGTCTGCCTCGATGTGCTGGTCGCCCATGGCCACGCTGCCGACGGTCGGCTCCTCGAGGAAGTTGAGACAACGCAGGAAGGTCGTCTTGCCCGAGCCTGAGCGGCCGATGAGCATGACGGTCTCGTGCTTGCGCACGGCCAGGCTCACACCATGCAGGACATGGTTGTCGCCGAAGTACTTCTCGATGTCGGTCGCTTCGAGCACGACATCACCAAGGGGGACGCTCATCGGTCACCTCGCGCCATGCGCTTCTCCATTCGCTCCTGGAAGTACGAGAAGATGATGGTCAGGACCCAGTAGACGAGCGCCGCCAGGATGAGCGTCTCGAGCATCTTGAAGTTCTGGGAGCCCACGGTGCGAGCCTTCCACAGCAGCTCCTGCACGCCGATGACCGCGAGCAGCGAGGTGTCCTTGATCATCGCGATGAACTCGTTGCCGATGGCCGGGATGACGATGCGGAAGGCCTGCGGCAGCACGATGCGACCGAAGATCCGGCGCTCGCCCATGCCCAGGGCCGCGGCTGCCTCGCGCTGACCATTGGGCACGGCCTGGATGCCGGCCCGGAAGATCTCGGTCATGTAGGCGCCATAGTTGAAGGCCACCGCGAAGGTGCCCATGATCAGCGCGTCGACCGTGCCGAATCCCGGCCAGATCTGCGGCAGGGCGAGCCAGATGAAGAGGATCTGGACCAGCAGCGGCGTGCCCCGCACGAGCGAGACATAGAGCGTGGCGATGGCGTAGACGACCGAGTTCTTCGACAGCCGGCCTACGCTGCCGAGGAGAGCGAAGCCGATGGCCAGGGTGATGGCCACCACGGAGATGAGGATGGTGGCGAAGGCACCGGTGATGACGAAGCGGAGCGGCCCGATGGCGATGCCGAAGAAGCCCTCCGTGGAGACTTCGATCTCGCCGAGGATGAAGCGCCACCAGGGTGGTCCCTCGTTGAGGAACTCGAGGTTGATGGCGCCGCCCAGCGCCAGGAGCGCCACGAGCCCGCCGATGATGGCGGCCCACGTAGCGGCGAAGATGATGCGAGAGCGGAGGCGTCGACGTCGGTCAGCCTCTGCGATCCGACCGACGATCGAATCGGGTCCAGGCCCGGCCGAGCCCTCTCCCTGGGATCGAGCTGTCGCGGTCATAGCTCCCCCGGAAATGGCGAGAGGGGGCGCTCCAGGCGCCCCCTCCTTGGATGGCTACAGCGAGGTCGGATGCCTCACTCGGCCGGAGGCGTCGTCAGGTCGGC
>CAYZDQ010000385.1:0-3300 GCA_964476955.1 uncultured Anaerolineaceae bacterium | reverse complement strand
CATGACTCCCTACCCGATCGTGCCGATGAGGTGCAGTCACTTGCCTAAGCCTTGGCCTGGGGGCTGCGCGCGGCGATCGAGCCGATGCCGAGCTCGGCGAACGTGCGCCCGAGCTGGGTCGGGACCCGGGTATCGATGAGTTGCTCCTAGAGCGTGAGCGGCTGCCGCAGCGCCGGTTCGAAGATGCTCGCCCGGTCGTGGTAGATGGCGCCGGGCACCTGCCTGCCCTCGGTTGCGCACCCTACCTCTTCACCGGACCGGGTGACCGGTGTGCCCATATGTCTACATGTTTAGCTCATCTATATGCGTGAGCCATATTGTACCTATGAGACGGGCCGAGTGGACCTGTCATGCGCACGGAGGCATGGGTGCATCCTTGGAGGAAGGGAGAGCGCCCGCTATCGTTCCCCCAGCACGAACGGAGGACGATCGACGTGACCTCGGTGACCAAGGCCGGACACGAACACCACGAACGCATCATCGCCATGCTCGACGGCTTGCCGGCGCTGGCGGACATGCTTGACGAGCGACCACGGCCGGCGCGCTTCGAGGAGCGCTTCGCCTCCGTCTACGCCTTCATCACCGGCACCCTGATCCCGCATATGGAAGTGGTCGAGGGCACCATCTATCCCGAGCTCGATCGACTCATGCAGAACCGCCACTCGATGTCGCAGATGCGGCGTGAGCATGTCGACATCAGAGGCCTCATCGAGCGCCTGGGCACCTTCGGCGACGCCATCAAGGCCGACGCCCTCGGTCCCGCCGGCTCCATGGGCCTGCGCCGTGTGCTCTACCGGCTGTACGCCATGCTCAAGGTGCACATCGCCGAAGAGGAGGAATACCTGCGCGTGCTCGAGCACAACCTCTCCGACGATGAGCAGACCGAGCTCGCTCGCGGCCTCGAGCACGCCACCGCGGAGCCGCTCTAGTCACCGCGGGAGTGCTGCCCGGACGAGGCTTACGTGCGGGCCAGGCGCGCCTGCGGGCTAGGCACAGCCCCGGCCCAACCCCGTGGTGGCTGAACTCGACGTGCCGGGCGGGCAAGTGCGCGTTTCGAGCCTCCCGGGGATCCGTACCGTCAGCGTCAGCCTCGTGGGGGCTCGAATCGGCGAATCCAGTGCGCACCTGGTCGAGTTCAGCCTCGTGGGGGTTGGCCGGAGGGGCGAGGCACACCTGCGGGTGAGGCACGCGATCCGGCCGGGCGCTACTCCCCTGCCCCTGCTACTCCCCTGATGCGCGCGGCGAGCTGACCGCCTCGAGATAGTCGGCGTTGAACTCGCCGATCAGCCGTGCGCGCTCGCGCATGACCACGGCCCAATCGTCGAGAGCTGCGTAGCCGGCGTCGGTCAGCTGGTAGGCGCGTCGTCGGGGTCCGGCCGACTCCTCAGCCCACGACGAGCTGACCAGTCCGTCGCGCTCGAGGTCACGCAGCGTGCGATACACCAGGCCCACGTCGAGTGGGCCGTTGGCGATGTGCATCTCTTCGAGCCGGCCCAGGATGGCGTAGCCATAGGTCTCGCGCGCGAGCATGGCCAGCACGAACGGCTCGATCCAGCGACGGCGGGCCGCCAGCGGCATCCAGCCACGCTGCGTGGGGTTGCCCTCCGAGTCGCGGGCGGCGATGCCGACCTTGGCTTCAGACATATGCTTGAGTCGGTCGAGTCATGCGCCCATGGTAGCGCCGCGACATCGCGACACGGACCAGGCCCGGCGGGTCAGTAGAGACTCGGGAACCGGCGGTGGTAGCGACCGAGCACGCCATCGCCCATCTGCGCGCGGAAGGCCTCCAGCAGGCGGGCATCGTTGGAGATGTCGTGGCGGTTGTCCTTGGTGTAGGCCCGGATGGCGGCCATGAACTTGGTGTTGCCGTAGTCCTTGCGCAGGTTGTCGAGGAACTTCGCGCCCTGGATGTAGATGACCTCGAAGTAGCACTTGTCCGAGTAGGCCCGGATCTCGCGGTCGAGCCGGTCGGTGGCGCAGTGGCTGGAGCGGATCGACAGATGCGCCTTGCGTGAGAAGTAGTCGGCGAGTGCCTCGTCGGCGAAGGCGTCGGTGGACTGATCGTTGCCCACGGTCGAGTACCACCACTGGTGAGCCGTCTCGTGCGAGACCAGGTAGGGCAGGTCCGAAGCCGGTCGTGAGGCCGGGATCCAGATGAGCGCGGGCGATTCCATGGCCAGCCCCCCGCCGGTCTCGGCGATGCGGTACGTGGGGTGCGGGTAGAGCACGCCGGTCTTGGAGGTGTACCGAGCGAGCTCCTCTCGCGCGAGCCGCACGAGTCGCGCCGCGTCATGTTTGCGGGCGTGCGCGTAGATCTTGATCTTGCCGTTCTTGGACACGCCGGAGGCCGTCTTCCATCTCGGGCTGGCAGCGAGGTTGAAGTCGCGCACCTTCTTGGCCACGTAGGTGAACGTGCGCTCGTTGGTCTTGGACACGCGCTTGCCCGTGGTCGCCCAGACGAGATTGCGATCGGCGCTGACGGTGACTTCCACGCGTGGGCTGACAGGGGTCACGAACGGCTCACCGTGGTTGCCGTTGCCGAAGCCGATCCTGCGGCTGACCCAGGGGATGAAGCGATACAGCTGGGCCACGCCGTTGAGCTTGGCCCAGAAGTAGGAGCGGCCCGACGCCTTGGTGGCCAGGCGCGACTTGAAGCCGACGAAGACGGTGGTCGAGGCACCCACGGCCAACGGAGCACCGAGCGGGACGATGATGGTCTGGCCGGTGACCCAGGCTCCGACGGTCGAGCCGTCCACCCTGACGCGCAGGTTCTTGTAGGCGCCGAGTTTGACCGCGGTGGTGTTGAGCTCGAGGCGATCGATGGCCTTGTGCGCGGTGTTGCGCACCTTGATGACGGTGCGCACATCCACCCAGCGTGTATCCCAGTCGAGGTGGACGTCGACGTCGTAGCGGGCTTCCAGATCGCGGCTGGTCGCGGCCGAGACGCCCGCGGTGGGCATGATCGCGAACGACAGCAGCACCAGCAATGCCACGAGCGGACGGGAGACGGTGGCGAGCGTTCGAGATGGACCGGTCACGGCCACCACGGTAGCGGGCCGCGCGAGTTCACGCGCGGGGTACGTCCGGACCGCGGCCGGACCATCCGTAGTGTGGGCGGTGTGACCTCACACTTCCTCCTGACGCTGGTGCCTTCGGTCAACAAGACGGCCACCAGGACCCCGTAAGCCTGTGGGTCCACTACGTGGTGGTACGGACCCTCGTCTCCGTACCCGGTTCCGTAGCACCACGGATGACCGAGGAGGGGCCGTGCGCCATTCTTAGCGGACGAAAGACGAATAC
>CAYZDQ010000384.1:0-3310 GCA_964476955.1 uncultured Anaerolineaceae bacterium | reverse complement strand
CCGCGCTCCACCGGCGTTCCGGCCATGCTCGGGCGAGCGGCTTCAGCGCACGCCTGCCACTAGGTTCGACCGAGCCCGGTGAGCACATGGTGCACGTCGTGCTCCGCGACAGCAAGGGCGCCGTGCGTCTGCTGGCCGGTGTCTTTCAACGGGCGGACACCGAGACGATGTACCACGACTACTACCGGCGCTCGTTGCCCACAGCGGAGGAGCTCGCACTGACACGGACCGCCACGGTGGCGGAGGGCGCTCCGCCGATCCATCTGCTCATCCTCGGCGGGACAGAGTCGATGCGGGAGCGGACACTGCGGACGATCCGGGAGCAGGGCTACGCCGCGCTGTCCTACGAGCTCGCGGCTGACGATGCGGTTCCGCCGCTTCCAACCGAGGTCGACCCCGCTCGGCTACTCGGGTTCCTGCGAGCGGGGGAGACGCTGGCCCCCGGAGCCCTCTGGCGGATGGCCCGACGCTCGCAGGAGCGACAGGTCGCGCTGGTCTACGCCGACCACGACAGCGTCGATGACACCG
This sequence comes from uncultured Anaerolineaceae bacterium, assembly GCA_964476955.1. Taxonomy (GTDB): domain Bacteria; phylum Chloroflexota; class Limnocylindria; order Limnocylindrales; family CSP1-4; genus JAFMJV01. The sequence goes on along the minus strand of CAYZDQ010000384.1, from coordinate 2,782 downwards.
AGCGGCACCTTGACCCATGGTTCGTGCCCGACTGGGCTCCCGACCACTTGCTTGCCCAGGACTTCATCGGTGGCTTCTGCCTGGCCCGTGACTCGGCTGCGCTACGAGCGGCGATCGACACGTCTGTGGCGCCTGCCGACCCGGGCTGGCGCTATCGGCTGGTGATGGCGCTGACACGCGACGGTGCCCGGGTTGCGCACCTCGACGCGGTTGCCTGGTCGAAGCCCGTGGGTGATGTGCCGCGCGAGCACCGGGCCATGGCGGAGGAGGACGCCGTCCGCGCGGAGCTCGCAGCTCGCGGTTCGAGTGCCAGGGCACACACGATCCATGCAGGTCCTGCTGGCGCGGTCCGTCACGTCGAGTGGCCGCTGGACGATCCGCCATTGGTCTCGATCATCATCCCGACCACCGGCCGGCTCGAATACGTGGAGCAGGCGATCGCGTCGCTTGAGCGCACGGACTACCCGAGTACCGAGGTGCTCTTTATCGACAACTCCCGCGGCCGGCATCCCGAAGGGGTCGCATACCTGCAGGCCCAGGACGTCACCATGCTGGAGCGCGACGAGGCCTTTAACTGGGCCAAGCTCAATAACGACGGTGCGCGTGCCGCGAGCGGCGAACTGCTGCTCTTCCTCAACGATGACGTGGAGGCCGTCGATCCCGGTTGGCTCACCGCGATGGTGCGACAGGCGGTGCGACCGGATGTGGGCGCGGTCGGATCGCTCCTGCGCTATCCGGACGGCACCATCCAGCACGCTGGCGTCTTCCTCGTGGGCCACGGCGGAGGGGCGATGCACCTGTTCCGCGGCATGGACCCGGATAGCGACCTCTACCTTGACCTGCATCGCGTCACGCGCGATGTGACCGCTGTCACCGGTGCCTGCATGCTCGTGCCCCGAGCGACCTTCGACCAACTCGGTGGTTTCGACGAGGACTTGGCCATCGCCGGCAACGACATCGATCTGTGCCTGCGCGTTCGACGTGCCGGCAAGCGTGTCGTCATCGAGCCGCAGGCGGACCTCATCCACCACGAGAGCCGCTCCCGTGAAGGCGTGGACCACTTCCCCGACGAAGGTCGGATGTGGGAGCGCTGGTCGGAGGTGTTGACCGCCGGCGACCCGCATTACAACCCCAACCTGTCGGAAGAGCGGGTGGACGCGTCGCTGAACTGGGACTCGGTCGCGGGCCACACCGATCCGATCGTGGAGGCAGACCCGTCGAGTGGCGTGAACCTCGTGGGCTACATCCGCGCGGAGATGGGCTTGGGTGAGGCGGTGCGCGGAGAGGCCAGGGCGCTGACGGAGGCTGGGGTCCCGTTTGTGGTCATCGATCACCAGGCCGGCACGCCTGCGCGGCTGCAGGATGCCTCCTGGACCCACAAGATCGTGGACGAGCCGGCGTTCGACACGAACATCATCCACATCAACGCGGACCTGGTGCCCCAGGCGTTCCAGCAGTTGCCGGAGGGGTTGACCAAGGGACGCCGTAACATCGGCGTCTGGACCTGGGAACTGCCGGAGTTCCCCGACGAGTGGGTTGTTTCGTGCTCGCTGGTGGACGAGGTCTGGGTCCCATCGACGTTCGTGCAGGAGGCCATCGGGGCCAAGGCGACGGTGCCGGTCCACGTCGTGCCGCACGCCGTCCGCACACCGCGTGGCCCCTTCTTGGGTCGCGAGCACTTCGACCTGCCCACGGAGCCGTTCCAGTTCCTGGCCATGTATGACACGCAGTCGGTGATGGAGCGCAAGAACCCGCAGGGAGCAGTGGAGGCGTTCATGCTCGCTTTCGACCCGGGTGACGAGCGCGTCTCGCTCGTGCTCAAGGTCAACAGCGCCGGTGACCGCGAGGTCGATCGCATGCGCTCCATGATCACTGGCCACCCGAACATCCACCTCATCAATGACGTCCTCTCGCGTCATGCGATGGACTCGCTGATGGCCGGCAGTGATGCCTTCGTGTCGCTGCATCGGGCAGAGGGCTTCGGCCTGCCCATCGTGGAGGCCATGGTCCTGGGCACACCGGTCATCGCCACTGGCTGGTCGGGGAACATGGACTTCATGAACGATGAGGTTGCGGCCTGCGTGGACTATCGATTGGTCGAGCTGGAGCACTCGCACGGCCCCTACAAGGCCGGCCAGCTCTGGGCGGAGCCGAGCATCGACGGCGCTGCGGTGTGGATGCGGCGGCTCTATGAGAATCCGGCACAGCGTGCAGAGATCATGGGCTGTGCCCGTCGGTCGGTCATGGAGACGCACTCCGCTGAAGCGGTGGGCCGGAGGATCGCAGCGCTCCTGACCCACCCGGTCAACTCGGGTAGCGGAAGTCAGGACCGCTCGGGCGCTACCTCGGTGACTCCAATCGTCGGTGCGTAGCCGTACCTCGCGAAGTCGTCCGCATAGAGCTCCGCGACCGATGCCTCGAGCTTCTCATCGTAGAAGGCTGACGAGACTGGTACCGCCACCCTGACTGTGCGCCCAAAGTCGACGTCGCCACAGAAGTCCCCGGAGGGTTCCCGGGTCGTGTGGTGCCTCGACTGGCGCAACCTGGCGAGATCGCTGGTGCCCAGGCCCAGGTCGGATTCCAGCTGTGACACAGCGGTCCCAGCCTCCTCGATGCGAACAACGGTCATGTCCGGCAGGGCACCCTGGACCTCGCACGGGTGCACCTGGCGGCGGAAATGGATGTTGGCCGAATCGAGGTCTTGGGAGTCGAGGAAGCTGACGAACTCCCGGAAGCTGAACAGCTCGCCGTTGCCGACCGGTCGGCCAAGGTGCTTGCCGAT
>CAYZDQ010000383.1:1067-3314 GCA_964476955.1 uncultured Anaerolineaceae bacterium | reverse complement strand
GCCCTTGCCGGCATCGCCGAAGCGACCGGCAGCCGCGTACTCGGAGATGCGGCCGACGTTGACCACCTGGTAGTCGATGCGGTTGACGGGCTTGAAGCCGCGCAGCTTGGGCACGCGCACGTGGATGGGCGTCTGGCCGCCTTCGAACCAGCCGGGGATGCTGGCACCGGAGCGGGACTTCTGGCCCTTCGTGCCACGACCGGCGGTCTTGCCGCGGCCGGCCGCGATACCGCGACCGACGCGGATGCGCCGCTTGGTGGAGCCGGGCGCCGGCTTCAGGTCATGGAGCTTCACGCCTCAGCCTCTTCCTTCTTCTTGGGGGCGGCCTTCTTGGCGGCGGCCTTCTTGGCAGGCGCGGCAGCGACCTCCTCGAGCTCGACGAGGTAGCGCACGGCGCGGATCTGGCCGCGGACCGCGGGGTCATCGGGCAGCTCGACGGTCTGGCCGATGCGGCGCAGGCCCAGGGCACGGACGGTGCCGCGCGCGCTGGGGTTGGTGCCGACGGTCGACTTCCTGAGCGTCACCAGCAGCTTATCGGCCATCAGCGGCCTCCCCGAAGGCCGGAGCCTCGGCCTCGTCGCTGCCCGGCATGGGCTGGCCCGGGATGACCGAACGCAGCTTCTTGCCACGCCACTCCGAGAGCTCGGCGGCAGAGCGCATGTTACGCAGACCTTCGAGCGTGGCCCGGGTGACGTTGACGGGGTTGTTGGAGCCGAGTGACTTGGACAGGATGTCGCGGATGCCCGCGGCCTCCACCACGGCGCGCACCGAAGCCCCGGCGATGACGCCGGTACCCTGCGAGGCCGGCTTCAGCATGACCGTGCTGGCCCCGAACTGCTGACGCACCTCGTGCGGCACGGTGGTGCCCACGAGCGGCACCTTGATGAGGTTCTTCTTGGCGTCTTCGACGCCCTTGCGGATGGACTCCGGCACCTCGCCGGCCTTGCCCAGGCCGACGCCGACGTGTCCTTCGCCGTCACCTACGACGACGACCGCGGAGAAGCTGAAGCGGCGACCACCCTTGACCACCTTGGCCACACGGTTGATCTGGACGACTCGCTCCTCGAGGTTGAGCTTGCTGGGATCGATCCGAGCCATGGGCCCTCCTAGAACTCCAGGCCGGAGTCGCGAGCGCCCTCGGCGAGCGCGCGGATCCGTCCGTGGTACTTGAACCCGGCGCGGTCGAATACGACACGCTCGACCCCAGCGGCCTTGGCACGGTCCCCGATGAGGGTACCCACCTGCTTGGCGCGCTCGGTCTTGGTGCCACCAGCGCTCTTGACCTCCGCTTCCATGGAGGAAGCGCTGGCAAGGGTGTGGCCCGTGGTGTCGTCGATGACCTGGGCGTAGATCTGATTGATGCTCCGAAAGACCGCCAGGCGCGGTCGCTCGCCGGACCCCGCCACGCGAAGGCGGAGCCGCGAGTGACGCTTCTGACGTGCGGCGGAGCGGCTTCGTGCCGTTGGCATCGCGGTCGTCGGTCTCCTGCTATCGGCCGGGGCGCCACGTGGGCGCCTCGACCAGGGCTGTGTTCAGTGGATGGTTTCTGGGGCGGCCTAGGCGGCGCCGATCTTGCCGGCCTTGCCGGCCTTGCGGCGCACGACCTCGCCCTCGTAACGGACACCCTTGCCCTTGTAGGGCTCGGGCTTGCGAGTAGCGCGCACCTGCGCGGCGATGCGCCCGACCAGCTCCTTGTCGATGCCGGTCACGGCGACCTTGGTGGGGTTCTCCACGACGAAGGCGATACCCTCGGGCGGATCGATCTCGATGGGGTGGCTGTAGCCCAGGTTGAGCTGCAGCTTCTTGCCCACGAGCTGGGCGCGGTAGCCCACGCCCTGGATCTCGAGAACCCGGGTGTAGCCCTCGGTCACGCCGAGGACCATGTTGTTGATGAGCGAACGGGTCAGGCCGTGGAGCTCGCGCGAGCGCTTCTCCTCGTTGGGTCGCTCGACCCGCAGCTGGCCCTCCTCGGAAACGACCGAGAGGACCGGCGTGACATCACGCTCGAGCTGGCCCTTGGGGCCCTTGACCTTGACGTGGTTGCCCTCGACGGCGACATCGACGCCGGAAGGGATGGTGATCGGAAGCTTGCCGACTCGTGACATACCCGCCGCCTACCAGACGTACGCCAGGACCTCGCCGCCGAGCTGACTCTTGCGAGCCTGCTGGCCGGTCATGATGCCCTGGCTGGTGCTGATGATGACGACACCGAGGCCACCCAGCACGCGCGGGATCTCGGTCTTGGAT
>CAYZDQ010000383.1:0-1057 GCA_964476955.1 uncultured Anaerolineaceae bacterium | reverse complement strand
GATGCGTAGCCTCGCAGTCCCGGCTTGCTGATGCGCTTGAGCCCGCTGACCACCGGCACCTTGCCCACGTACTTGAGCTTGATGTCGATGTCCGTGCGCGGGCCCGCCTCAGACGCGGAGAAGTCTTCGATGAAGCCCTCCTCCTTGAGGATCTCGGCGATCGCCAGCTTGGTGCGGGAGGCCGGCACGGAGACATCCGTGTGACGCGCGCGACTGGCGTTGCGGATGCGCGTGAGCATGTCGGCGATTGGATCTGAGATGTTCATTGGCCTACCAGCTCGACTTGGTGACGCCCGGCAGCTCGCCCATCAGGGCACGCTCCCGGAAACAGATACGACAGAGCCCGAACCGACGCATGTAGGCGCGGGATCGACCGCAGACGAAGCAGCGGTGGTAGGAGCGCACGCCGAAGCGCGGCTTGCGCTTGGCCTTGGCGATCATGGACTTCTTGGCCATTCGGTCGCTCCTTAGTTCTCGAAGGGCATGCCGAGGAGAGCCAGCAGGCGCTGCCCTTCCTCGTCGGTCTTGGCGGTGGTCACGACCGTCATCTCGAGGCCCCGGAGACGATCGACCTTGTCGTAGTCGATCTCCGGGAACGCGAGCTGTTCGCGCAGGCCCAGCGAGTAGTTGCCTCGGCCATCGAACGACCTGGTGGGGATGCCACGGAAGTCGCGGATGCGGGGCAGAGCCAGCCGGGTGAGCCGCTCGAGGAAGTCCCACATGCGCTGGCCACGCAGGGTGACCTTGCAACCGATGGTGTTCCCTTCACGGATCTTGAACTGGGCGATCGACCGCTTGGCCTTGGTCACCACCGGCTTCTGGCCGGTGATGGTGGTCAGGTCGGTCACGGCGGCGTCGACGGCCTTGCTGTTGGTGAGCGCCTCACCCAGGCCGATGTTGACGGTGATCTTGGTCAGGCGCGGCACCTCCATGGGGTTCGCATAGGCGAACTCCTTGACGAGGGCCGGCCGGACCTCTTCTTCGTAGCGCTGTCGCAGTCCGTTGCTCACTGCTAGGCCTCCGCTCGGGTCACGGACTCGCTGCAGTGCGTGCAGAT
>CAYZDQ010000382.1:0-3314 GCA_964476955.1 uncultured Anaerolineaceae bacterium | reverse complement strand
ATGGACCTGCTCACCACGCTCGGTCACGAGGTAGACGTCCTGGAGGTTGTCGATCGAGAGGCCGTACGCGCGCGTGAGCCAGCCGATGCCGCCGCCGCAGGTGAGGCCGCCGACGCCGGTGCCACTGGCGGTACCGGCGGGGACTGCCGTCTTGTGGCCGATGGTGCCGCGATCGACGTCGCCGAGGACCGCGCCACCGCCGACGGTGACGATGCGTGTGCCGGGGTTCACGCCGACATCGCTGAGATGCCCGAGGTCGATGACCAGTCCGCCCTGGACGGTGGAGTTGCCCGCGAGGTTGCGACCGGCCCCACGCACGGCCAGCGGCAGCCGATGGCGTTTGGCAGCGGCGATGCCGGCAGCGACATCGTCGGGGCTGGCGGCCTGCAGGATGGCGGCGGGCTCCGGGGCGAAGAGGGTGTTCCAGACGGTGTCTGCCTCGTCCCAGCCATCGTCGCCGGGGAGCACGACACGACCGTCAAGCTGCAGCGACCGCAGGTCGGGGTTGGCGTCGGTGCCAGTCATCGTCATCTCCTCGCGTGGCGTGGACTGATTATCGGGCCGATACGGGTTGTGCGCGACGCCTGTGTGAGTCATACTCCAGCGCTCGAGTATGAATCAGCGAGGTCGGTAGGAAATGCCGAGCAAAGTCGGAGAGCGCGGACAGATCACCATCGAGAAGGGTATCCGTGAGGAGCTGGGCGTGTACGCCGGCGACCAGGCGGTGCAGTGGGTGGAGGATGGCCACCTGGTCGTGACGTTCGTGCCAGCCCCACATCGACGGTCGTTGTTCGGGGCTCTCGCGAAGGACATCACCAAGCGACCCGAGAACGAGGATGACTGGGAGGCGCTCATCGAGGCGGCTCGGGATACGCCGGATCCGGATCGGGACTATTGATCGCGCTCGACACCTCGGTGGTCGTTCGCTACCTCGCGGGCGTACCCGCCGACCAGGCGCTACGGGCTCGAACGTTCATCGACACGAACGAGCACCTGGGAGTGTCCGCGTCGGTCCTGCTCGAGGCGGGACACTCGCTGCGCACGAGCTATGGCGTTCCACGCCCAAGGGTGGTGGAGGTCTTGCTTGACTTCGTGACGCTGTCGAACGTGGTGATGCTGGACCTGCCCAAGGACGTGGTCGTGGAGGCCCTGGCCCGTGCCCGAGAGTTCGAGAGTGCTCCGTATCAGGACGCTCTCATCGCTGCCCTCGCTCGCGAGTCCGGTGCGGAAGCTGTGGCGTCGTTCGACCGGGGCTTCCGGCGCTACGGCATGCCGGCGATCGAGCCGTAGGCGGATCCGAGTTGAACGATACCGAGCGCATCCTCGATGGACTCAATGATGAGCAGCGGGCGGCGGTGACGACTGCCTCGGGACAGGTGGCCATCATCGCCGGTGCCGGGAGTGGCAAGACGCGTGTGGTCAGCCACCGCACGGCGTACGCGGTCGCGACCGAGGTGGTGCCGGAGAGCCAGGTGCTGCTGGTGACGTTCACGGAGAAGGCGGCCGGGGAGATGGCCGCTCGCGTGCGTGGGCTGGGCCTGGGGCGCGTGGCGGCCCGCACGTTCCACTCCGCGGCCCTGGCGCAGCTGCGCTACTTCTGGCCCTCGCGCCACGACGGGGCGGAGCTGCCGGAGGTGCTGGCGGACAAGTGGCGCATCGTGGCGCCATTGGCACGCTCGCTGCCCGGTGGCTACCGGTTCACACCCACGAAGGACCTCATGGACGAGATCGAGTGGGCCAAGAGCCGGCGCATCACGCCTTCGACGTACATCTCGCGCGCCGTCGGGCGTACGCCACCGACCACACCGGACCTGTTCGTGCGCCTGTTCCGCGACTACGAGCGGGCGAAGGAGCGGCGGGGACTCATCGACTTCGACGACATCCTGGGCTATACCGTGGAGCTGCTCGAGACGGACGATGAGGCGGCCTTCGCGGTCCGCTCGCGCTACTCGTGGTTCACCGTCGACGAGTACCAGGACACGACGCCGCTGCAGGCGCGGCTGCTGGAGCTGTGGCTCGGTGAGCGGCGGGACATCTGCGTAGTCGGGGACGAGGACCAGACGATCTACACGTTCGCCGGGGCCACGCCGGAGCACCTGACGGGCTTCGAGCGTCGGTATCCGGGGGCGACGGTGCTGCCGCTGCTCACCAACTACCGCTCGTCTCCCCAAGTGCTTGCCTTGGCTAACAAGTTGCTCGCCTCGACCGACTCGGACAAGCAGCTGGTGGCCACGCAAGGTGAGGGGCCGGAGCCGGCCGTGCGCTCGTTCGCGTCAGCGGCGGAGGAGGAGGCCTGGATCGTGGCGAGGGTGAAGGCGCTCGTGGGGGAGGGGGTGCCCGCCAACGAGATCGCGGTGCTGCTGCGACTGAACGCCCAGACCGCGGGGTTCGAGTCGGCCTTCGCGCGGGAGGGCATCCCATATCAGCTCCGCGGCAAGCGCTTCTTCGAGCGACGCGAGGTCCAGGCGGCGGTGCGAGGCCTGGAGCGCGTCCCGGACGACGTGGCCGGGGAGGACCTGATGTCTGCGGTGCGTGCGGCGTGGGACCGGCAGCTGGGGTTCGACCCGGACGAGGAGCCCGAGGGGCGCGAGGCTCGGGAGCGGCACGCGACGCTATCCACGCTGCTCTCGATCGTCTCGCAGCTGGCGCTCGAAGGTGACGGGGCCGACCGCGATGCCGTGGCCACTGCCCTGGCCGAACGGGCCGAGCGAGAGCGTGCCGACGATGCCGGAGGCGTGGAACTGCTGACGCTGCATCGGGCCAAGGGGCTCGAGTGGGACGCGGTCTTCATCCCGATGCTGGAGGAAGGGTCGCTGCCGGTGAGCCAGGCCGGTGACTCGGAGACGCAGCTGGCGGAAGAGCGACGGCTGCTCTACGTCGGCATCACCCGCGCTCGGCGGCAGCTGTCGCTGTCGTGGGCCTCGCAGCGACTCTCGGCCACGGGCAAGTCGGGTTCGCGCAAGCCGTCGCGCTTCCTGGCGGCGTTGGGAGTGGCACCCGCGGTCGTCGCGGCGTCCCGGCCCGGGCCTCGGGAACGGCAACCGGCGGGTGCGGCGCGGGCACGTTTGAGCGCCGACGATGCCGTGCTCTTCGATGCCCTGCGGGCGTGGCGGCTGGAGCAGGCGCGGGAGGAGAAGGTCTCGCCCTTCATCGTGGCCTACGACACCGTCATCGCCGAGATCGCCGAGCGCCGGCCGGCCAACGAACGTGAGTTGCTGGCCGTAGCCGGCATCGGCCCCGGCAAGGTCGAGAAGTACGGCGCGGACATCCTCGCAATCGTCGCCGGGGACGGGGAGTAGCCCCTAAAGGTTGGT
>CAYZDQ010000381.1:2002-3324 GCA_964476955.1 uncultured Anaerolineaceae bacterium | reverse complement strand
CCAAGATCGCCGAAGCCCGGGCCAAGCTCGCGACCGCGGGCCGCGGGGGCCTGGTACACGTCGATGGCGGCGTCAACAGCAAGACCGCCGAGATCGTGGGCAGCCACGGCATCGACGTCTGCATCGTTGGCTCGGCGCTTTTCAAGCGCGGCCGCGATGCGACCGACGAGGTCGAGCTGGTCAAGGAGCTGGCCCTGCGCGGGCGCGAAGCCAGCACCGCGGACACGCGCTAGTGCGTGTGCTGCTCCAGCGCGTCACGCGCGCCCAGGTAACGGTCGACGGTGCCGTCCGCGGCTCCATCGAAGGCGGGCTCATGGCCCTCGTCGGCGTGGGGCCGGATGACACCGCGGAGACCGCCGCGGCCCTCGCTGACAAGTCGGTCGGGCTGCGCATCTTCCGTGACGAGGAAGGCCGCACCAATCGCTCACTCGAGGATGTCGGCGGCGCGATGCTCGTGGTCAGCCAGTTCACGCTCTACGGCGACACGCGCAAGGGTCGGCGACCCTCGTTCATCTACACCGCCAAGCCCGACCTCGCCGCGGAGCTGGTGGAGGTCTTCGCGCGGGCCGTGGAGGCTCGCGGCATCGAGGTCGGCCGCGGCGAGTTCGGAGCCGAGATGGAGGTCGAGCTGGTCAACGATGGCCCCATGACCATCTGGCTCGACAGCGACGCCTAGGACGATGGCCGGCAGCCCGCTGCTGACCCGCGTACGCAACCGCCTCGAGCGGGCCCGCCAGCATCGCTGGCGGGCCGCCCCGTACCGCTCCGATGAGGCGCACATCGTGATGGGTGGCGCGCCCCGTTCGGGAACCACCGTCCTGCGGCGGCTGTTCGATCGCCATCCCCAGGTCTGCTCGGGAGCGGAGACCAAGCTCTTCGTGCCCGCGGCCTTCAACCTGGAGTTCCTGGCCGGCGCCTATGACATCGCGCTCGATGAGCTCGAGGCGATGCGTGCATCGGCGCAGTCGCAGGGGGCCTTCATCGACGCTTTCGCGGCTCGCGCCTGCACCGACGCGGGCGTGGCTCGCTGGGCCGAGAAGACACCCCAGAACATCCGTTACCTGCCCTGGATCGCCGAGCGTTTCCCGAACGCCTCGTTCGTGCACATCATCCGCGATGGCCGCGACGTCGTCTGCTCCATGCGTGAGCACCCTGACTGGCGCTGGGTCGATGGGAGTTGGCAGAAGGTGCTGGTGGAACGGCCGCTCGAGTGGTACGTCCGGCGTTGGCTCGATGACACCGCCGCGGGCATGGCCTGGCGCGACGACCCGCGCTACGTGGAGCTGCGCTACGAGGACCTTGCGGCAGATCCCACGGCGGTC
>CAYZDQ010000381.1:0-1992 GCA_964476955.1 uncultured Anaerolineaceae bacterium | reverse complement strand
GGCTCGCGGCCGAACCCGAGTGGTTGGCCGCGGCCGCGGGACCGGCGGTCTCAGCAGCCGACGCTGGGCATGCGAAACGCCCCGACTACGAGGGCGCGGTGAGCGGGGCCTCGGTGGGGCGCTGGCGAGATGACCTCAAGGCCGAGGAACGGCTGGAGGTCGAGCGGCTCTGCGGGCCGCGATTGCGAGAGCTGGGCTACGAAGCGTGAAGGGTCTCGCCTAGGGGGCGGACTTCATCATCGTGCGGCGGCAGCGCGTGCAGATGAGCGTGCGTGTGACCTGGCCGCCTTCGTAGACCTTGAGCTGCTGCAGGTTGACGTTGTAGCGACGCTTCGCCCGGACGCGGTTCATCCCAGAAGACTGGGGGTTGAAGCCGCCCATGGAGGTCTTGCCGCACTTCGCACAGGAGCGAGCCATGATCATCCTCAGGAGTACATGAAAAGGGTGGGTCGGGAATACGACCGCACGGCCGCGTACTATACCATCGGCCTCGCGAGAACGGAGGGACCCGAGCCATGCCATGCCATAGACACGCCATGACGCGGCGCTCGCTCCAGGTGGTGAACACACCCCGATGACGCGCCTGTACGTCGATGGGCCGACACTCCTCCGTGCGGTCAAGGCTGCCACCCGCAACCTCGAACGCCACGTGGACGAGGTCGACTCGCTCAACGTCTTCCCGGTCCCCGACGGCGACACGGGCTCCAACATGCTGGCCACCATGAAGGCCGCCCTGGCCGAGGCCGATTCACTGCCCGCGGAGGGCCGAGACCTGGACTCGGTGGCCGAGGCGCTGAGCCGCGGTGCGCTGACCGGCGCGCGCGGGAACAGTGGCGTGATCCTCTCGCAGATCATCCGCGGCATGACCTCCGGCGCCGATGGACGGCGACGAGCCAGCGGTGTGGACTTCGCGGAGGGCCTGCGCAAGGGCTCCGATGTCGCGTACGAGTCGGTGCTCACCCCCGTCGAGGGCACCATCCTCACGGTCATCCGCGACGCCGCCGACGCGGCCGCGAGCGCAGCCGGCCGTCAGCCCCACGTGGAAGCGGTGTTGGCCGACGTCATCGAGGCCGCCGCCAGCTCGGTCCAGCGCACGCCGACGCTGCTGCCGGTGCTGGAGGACGCGGGCGTCGTCGACTCCGGCGGACAGGGCCTCTACCGCGTGCTCGAGGGCATGCTGCAGGTCGAGGGCGGCTCCCGCCGACGGGTCTCGAGCGAAGGTCTCGAGCGAACGGGCGCAGCCGCCAGTCCAGCCGCCTCGCCTCCCGCGATCGCGCACGACGGCGATCACGGCGAGCACCTCAGCGGAGAGGAGCACGGCTACGAGACGCAGTACCTGGTGAGCTCGGCGGAAGGCGGTATCGACGTAGCTGCGCTGCGCGAGGCCGTCCTGGCCATCGGCGACTCGGTCGTGGTGGCCGGTGACGAGCGGCTCATCCGCGTGCACGTCCACGGCGACCGCCCGGACCTGGCCATCGCAGCCGGTCTCGAGTGGGGACGCCTCGTTGACGTGGAGGTCCTTGACCTCGATGACCAGGTCGCGCACAACCCGGCCCACAGCGGTTCCGCGACCGCCTCACCTGAACCCGCTCCAGACGTGGCCCCGCCGACAGCGATCGTGGCCGTGACCGGCGCCGACGGGCTGGCCCAGGTCTTCGAGTCGCTCGGCGCCCGGGTCGTGCGGCCCGGGCACGGCACCCGCCCATCGGTAGGCGAGATCACCGAGGGCGTCCTCGCCTCCGGTGCCGCCGCTGTGGTCGTGCTGCCCAACGACCGCGACGCGGTGCTGGCCGCCGGTCAGGCTGCCGAGCTGACCCCGATGGTGGACGTCGAGGTCATCCCCACCCGCAACGCGGCCGAGGGTATCGCCGCCGCCGTGGCCTTCGATGCGGCCTCTTCGTTCGAGGACAACGTCGAGCGCATGCGCGAGGAGTCGTCGTCGCTGCGCTCGTTCCGCGTCATCACCGCGGCCAAGGACTCGGTCGTGGACGG
>CAYZDQ010000380.1:2334-3341 GCA_964476955.1 uncultured Anaerolineaceae bacterium | reverse complement strand
CGACGCGGCCCCGTCAACTGCCTGCGCGCCGGCGATTACCGGCACAGGCTCCTAGGTGACGGAAGTCAACGCTTGGCGTGTTGAGTGGATTGACGTGGTGCCGAGGCATTGGTGACACTTAGGTGTCATCGGCGATGTCGAAACGGTGCCGACACCGATGGCCCGCCTGCCAAACGATCAGCGACCGGCACCGGTCATATGGGATGTCATCCCAGGGGGGCAGCAAGTGAAACGCAGGCTCGGTGGATTCGTCGCGATGTTCATGACATTCGCTTTGGTCGTCGGTACGACCGGAGTGTCAGCGACTGTAGAGGATGAAGGCTGTACACCCGGCTACTGGAAGCAGCCGCATCACGTTGACTCGTGGCCAGCAGGTATCGATCCGGACGATCCCTTCAGTGACTACTTCTCGAACTTCCCAGGGATGACCCTCATGGAGGTTCTCTGGCAGGGTGGCGGAGGCAAGAAGGCGCTCGGCCGGCACATCGTGGCTGCCTATCTCAACTCCTACCAGGTCGGCTACCCACTGTTCCCGTGGGCCGTCGTCGACGCTTGGGATTGGGCTGCCGGCGTCGACAAGAAGTGGGCTTACACCAACATGAAGAATGTCATCGAGCCGTTCAACGAGCTCGGCTGCCCACTGAACTAGACGCCTCTGGCGCTCCGTTATCCGCGCCCAGCGGATCTGGGTACCGATACTCGCCAGCACCAACGAGAAGAGGCCCGCTCCACAACGTAGCGGGCCTCTTCGCGCGCGGCGCGCCATCCACATTTCGCGGAAGCAGGCTATGCTTCACGCTCACCTCGTCGGGCGCCTCCGGTCCGCGCCCTGGTTCCTCAACACGACCATCCCCCGAGTCCTCATGCCCTGACCGGTCCTCGCCGCACTGCGAGACGGGCCCTGTCAGGAGACACCTTGACCTTCTCTACCCTTGGCCTTGCGCCGGAGTCCCTCCGCACCGTGGCCGCACAGGGCTACACCGAGCCCACCCCCGTGCAGGCCCGCG
>CAYZDQ010000380.1:0-2324 GCA_964476955.1 uncultured Anaerolineaceae bacterium | reverse complement strand
CGTCGCCCTCAGCGGCCGCGACGTGCTCGCGGGCGCCCCGCCCGGCACCGGCAAGACCGCCGCCTTCGTCCTGCCCATGCTCGACAGCCTGCGGGCCAGCCGATCCTCCGGCCATCGCCGCGTCCGCGGCCTGGTGGTGGTGCCCACGCGCGAGCTCGCCCTCCAAGTCGAGCAGAGCGTCCGCACCTACGGTGGCCGGCAGCCCATCCGCTCCGTGGCGATCTACGGCGGCGTGCGCATGGATCGCCAGGTCCGCTCACTGCGCAAGTGGCCCGAGATCATCGTGGCTACGCCCGGACGACTACTGGACCACGTCCGCCAGGGCACGGTCGACCTGTCGACCGTGGAGATCCTCGTCCTCGATGAGGCCGACCGCATGCTCGACATGGGCTTCATCCACGACATCAAGCGCATCATCGAGCAGCTTCCCGTGGAGCGCCAGACGCTGCTGTTCAGCGCCACCTTCTCGACGCACATCCGGCGCCTGGCGGCGGACCTGTTGCGCGATCCCGAATCGATCGACGTCGCACCCCGCAACGCCACCGCCGCCCCCATCCGCCAGATCGTCCACCCGGTCGACAAGGGCCGCAAGCGCCACCTCCTGGCGCACATGGTGCGCGACCGCGAGATGGGCCAGGTGCTGGTCTTCACCCGCACCAAGCGAGGCGCCAACCGTCTCGCGGAGCAGCTTGGCAAGGACGGCATCCGGGCGACCGCCATCCACGGCAACAAGAACCAGAACCAGCGCGTGCGCGCCCTCGCCGCCTTCAAGAAGGGCGAGGCCCAGGTGCTGGTGGCGACCGATGTCGCGGCCCGCGGCCTGGACATCGACGCCCTGCCACACGTCGTGAACTACGAGCTGCCTACGGTGCCGGAGGACTACGTGCACCGTATCGGACGCACCGGCCGCGCAGGCCAGGAGGGCACGGCCATCTCACTCGTCTCGGGTGAGGAGCATGAGCTCATGGTCGGCATCGAGAAGCTGCTGAAGAAGCCGATCGAGCGGGAGGTCATCAAGGGCTTCGAGCCCAGTGCCGCCTACCGGCCGGAGCCGATCGTGACCACTCGTCCACGCAAGAGCGGCAAGCGCCATTCCAACCCCGCGCGTCACGAGTCCGGCAAGCCCCGTATCAGCGGGACCGGATCCGGCGACGGCTGGGTCGGCCAGCGTGGGTCGGGAGAGCCCGCTGCCCGCCGCGGCCCCGACGGCAACCCCCGCCGAAACGGCCGCAAGGGCCACGGTCGGCACGATCACGGTCGTCACGATCACGACGGTCGCGGCCAGCGAGCGCCCGGCACGGCCGAGCCTCGTGAGGGGCGTGGGCCGAGCCAGGGGCAGCAGGGACGGTCGATGCCCGGCGAACGGCTGTCCGGCCGTGGCGCCGGAGGACAGGCGACGCGGAGCCACCGCTCGAACCGGCCCCCGACCACTTCAGGTCCGCGCCGGCGAAACCGCAGGCCTCGCCCCTAGGTTCACCCGGAGTAGACTCTGGACAGGCGCACGCCGCCTGGGAGCTTGTCTTCCACGGGCGCGCCACGCAAACACCGAACGGCCAGCCGCGCTTCCATCTGCCCGACGACCTTCGGCCGAAGGTTCGTACCGGGGGGAAGATGAAGTCCGCTCTCGACTGTGTCCCGTGCCACGTGCGCCAGTCGCTCGATGCCAGCCGTGCGGTGTCCGACGACCCCACGGTCCATGAACAGGTGCTGCGGGAGATGCTGCGCTGGACCGCGGAAACGGATCCGGATCTGTCGCCGCCCGTACTGGGCCAGCGGTTGCATCGCCGATTGCGTGAGATCAGCGGCGTCGAGGATCCCTACCGCGCCGACAAGGATCGACAGAACGAGATGGTCATGCGTCTGCTGCCGCAGTTGCGGGAGCGTGTGGCCGCGGCCGATGATCCCTTCGGGATGGCCGTCAAGCTGGCCATC
Source organism: uncultured Anaerolineaceae bacterium (assembly GCA_964476955.1). Classification (GTDB taxonomy): domain Bacteria; phylum Chloroflexota; class Limnocylindria; order Limnocylindrales; family CSP1-4; genus JAFMJV01. The sequence continues at coordinate 392 of CAYZDQ010000380.1, read as the reverse complement.
GCCGGCAACATCATCGATCTCGGCGTATCCGGCAGTGTCCCCGATGAGGTCTTCCGTGCCGCGGTCGAGCAGGCCCTGGAGGAGCCGGTCCACGGACTCGTCGATGAGCTGCGGCGTGACGTCGAGCGGGCCGACGAGATCCTCTATCTCGCGGATAACTGCGGCGAGATCGTCTTCGACCGCCTGCTCATCGAGCAGCTGCCCACCGAGAAGCTGACCCTCGCGGTCCGCGGCCAGCCCATCCTCAACGATGCCACCAGGGTCGACGCGGAGACCGTGGGCCTGACTGACCTGGTGGAGGTCATCGACAACGGCACCGACGCCCCGGGCACGCTGCTCGACGACTGCAGTCCGGCGTTCCGCCGGCGTTTCGAACAGGCCGACCTCATCAT
>CAYZDQ010000379.1:3099-3348 GCA_964476955.1 uncultured Anaerolineaceae bacterium | reverse complement strand
ATGCCTTCACTCGCGCGGCGGATATCCTCCTCATCCACGCCCCACTTGCGCATCGAGCAGGCCTCGCGCATGGCCCGATCGAACAGGATATTCATCAGGCGCGGGTAGCCGCCGGTCAGCTTGTGCGCCAGGGCCGCCGCCTCGGAACTCATCTTCAGGCCCTTCTGCAGCCCGGCCTGTTCGAGGCGGAACCGGAAGTACTCCTGGACCACATTCCGGCCCATCGGGCCCAGCCGGTACCAGTGTGAA
>CAYZDQ010000379.1:1845-3089 GCA_964476955.1 uncultured Anaerolineaceae bacterium | reverse complement strand
GTGTTTGAGCACGTCGAGGAACTCGTTCTGCCCCACCAGCACGATCTGCAGGAGCTTCTCCTTGTTCGTCTCGAGGTTGCCCATGATCCGGAGCTGCTCCAGCGCGGAGATAGGCAGGTTCTGGGCCTCATCGACGATCGCCACGCAACGCTTGCCCTGGCGCGAGCGCTCGGTGAGGTAGTCGGTGATGCGCTCCATCATGCGCTGCACGTCCATGTCGGGTCGGCCCACATCCGACCCGCTCCCGTCCGGATCGAGGGGCACACCGAAGTCGTTGAGCAACGCCCGGACCAACTCCTCCTCGCTGATGAACGGGTTGACCAGCAATGCGGTCTCGATCTCGTGCTGGCTGAACAGGTCGAGCAAGGCACGGCAGATCAGGGTCTTGCCCGTACCGATATCGCCGGTCAACACGGCGTAACCTTCGCCACGCTGGACGCACGAGAAAATGCCCTGGAGCGCCTCCTGGTTCTCCTCGGTCGGGAAGCGGAAATGCGGGTCAGGGGTCAGCGCAAACGGCGCCTCCTTCAGACCGAAGTAGCTCAGATAGTCGGCATCGCGAGGTGCTGTCATGGGGCCACCAGCTTAGGGGTGAGGAAGATGATCAGCTCGACCTTCTGCCGATCCAGCCGGTCCGTTCTGAACAGGCGGCCCACACCGGGGAACCGACTCAAGTACGGCACGCCCGTCTCGGTACCGGCCTTGCGCTCCATGGTCAGCCCGGCAATCACCATGGTGTCGCCGTCCTTGATCCGCGCCACGGTGTCCACCTCCCTCACCGTCAGCTCGGGCACGCGCACACCGTCGGGACCGACCTTCTCGCCGATCTTCTCGGTCACCATCGGGTGCACGTTGAGGATGATCACACCGTGCTCGTCAATGTGCGGCATGACGCTGAGCGAGACACCGACGTTCACCGAGCGCGGCACGGTCCGCTGCGACCGAACCAGGCCGGTCTCCGGATCGATGTCTTCCTCGATCTGGAAGAACACCTCTTCCTCACCGAGGATGATCATGGCCGTCTGGTTGTTCATGGTCGATACGCGCGGGCTGGTCTTGACCGAGACCTCGTGCCGCTCGGTCATGGCCCTGAGCACGGCCGAGATACGGTCATTGCCGATGATCGCCTGCAGCACCTGATCGCCCACGCGGCTCGCCAGGTGGACTTCGGCATTCTGCATGACCCAGTCCCAGTCAATGCCGTGCTCCCGGTCCTTCTCAAGGTTCACTTCGACCATCTTGGC
>CAYZDQ010000379.1:0-1835 GCA_964476955.1 uncultured Anaerolineaceae bacterium | reverse complement strand
CGGTTCAACGCCTCTTTGACCCGGGCAAGGTACTTGCTGATCCGACGGATGTTGTCGGGATAGTCGATGACGGTGACCAGGCCGCTCATCCGGTCGAGGATCACCCGGGCCGTCTGGTCGTCGCGGTTACGTGCCGCGGACCCGCCGCCGCCGGTGCGGCCCGTCTCACGGTCGCGGTCGCGGTCGCGCTCACGGTCGCGCTGGCCGCCGCGCGAGACGAGATAGCCGGAGGTCAGCTGAGCCAGGGTCTCCTCGACTTCGTCATACACGCTCATGGTCTCGCTGCCGGACACCTGGTCCCCCACCGAGCTGCCAATGCCGCCGCCGGTGGTGCCGTCGCCGGTGTTGGTGCCGCCCGTGCCGCCGGTGACCGCACTCGAGGCGCTGATGCTGCGGGTGCCGGAGCGCTCGGTGATGATGTAGTTCATGGTGAAGATCTCAGCCTTCATGCCCTCCGGCTGGACCCAGATGATGTCGTCCTCGACTTTGTAGGTCAACTTCGCCTGTCTGCAGACCGTAGCCAGGAGCTTCTCGAGCGACACCGACTTCAGGTCGATCGTGATGTTCCTGTCAACGGCGGGCGCGATGACGAAGTTGTACGGGGCCTTCCGGCCGACAGAGAGGAGGATGTTGCTGATATCGCCCTCACGCACGTGGATCGAGTAGCGGCCCTCACGGTCCAGCGTCACATCATCGGTCTGAATGGAATCGACCAGCATGGCCGAGGGTCCGCCGGTGGGCGCCAGCTTCGAGTCTGCGGCCATCGCCGGCTCCATGGCCGCCAGCATCCGGTCCGGGTCGAGAGCGGCGCGCGGCGCGCGCCTCGGTTTGTCCTCGATCACGATTGCCGGCCGTTGACAGCCGGTATGAAGGACGGTCAAGACACCACACAACAGCAACATTCGGCATGTTCGTATTCGCATCAGCTCAGGTTCCCTGCTTTTCGGCCGCCGGCTACTGGACCTCACGGAAGACGATTCTGTCGGCGGTGATTGCCACGACCCTCAGGCCCTCGATGTCGTCACCAACAACCAACTCCTTCTCGTTCACGACAGCCACATACTCGCCATTGCGCTCAACGATCAGTGAGACCTGCAGCTTCGACAGATCCCAGTCGCTTCTGCGCAGTACGATTGCCGGAAACGGGTTCCGTACGCGAGGGGCGCCGTCCGGCCCGGTCAATTCCAGCGCCAGAAGCGGCGGCATAGGCCCTGCGAGGCGATCCAGATGGTAGTCCCTGCGGATCTGGTCCGTGACCCGGATCAGGGGCAGTTCCTCCGCGTCCTCGCGCCGCGCCTTTGCACCGTCAAGCACGGGCACCGACAGCGTCACCTTCATGTGCGTCGAGCCGCCTTGCGGGCGCCCTTCGACTGCCTCGAGGACAACCGGCACGAGCTTTCCGGACGGGCTCGACGCGGGAAGCAGCGCCACCTTGGCCAGGAACAGGCACCAGGACGTGTAGTCGCCTTTGATCTCGAGTGTGGCCGGGTAGTCGACCGTCTTGATCCCGCCGAATTGCATGCCGACCTTGACCGGCTTCGGCGGCGCGCGCGGGGCCGCCGGGGCCACCGCCGGGCGGGCCCCACGAGCCTCGGCAGCCGTGGTGGGGGACGCAGACCCGCCATCGGCGGAGTCGGACCCGGACGCCGAGCGGACACGGGGCTCAACCGTACGCCGTCCCTCCGCGGCAAAACGCGGCTCGGACGGCCGCGGTCCGGCCGCGGTCAGACGCGGCCCTGCCGGAGCAGGCGGCGTCCGCATCTTCGCTTTCTCGAGCATGACCGTAGCGAGGGCGCCACCGGCCTCGTGCGCCAGGTCGGCCAGCGTGGCCAACC
>CAYZDQ010000378.1:0-3353 GCA_964476955.1 uncultured Anaerolineaceae bacterium | reverse complement strand
CTAGCTTCGTCTGCGCAACGATGGACGGTGCCTTGACCAACGCATAGCCGACAATCGTCACAGCCGTCTCCACGAATCCATGCTCGTAGATCAGGTAGCGGCGCAGGACATCCGGAGGCATCGTGTCGGCTGCCATGTCGGCGACGAAACGATGCTCGATCATGCGGTCCCAGAGAGGACCTGCCCTCCAGCGCACCCACTCGGAGAAGCTTCGATCCGGTTGCGCTTGCAGGTATTCCTCGTAGGCTATCGCGCGTTCGCCTGACTCGTTCACGTCGTCCCCACTTCGGTCATGATGCGGTCGAGTTCCGCCGGTGTCGGGAATGCCGACTGTGTCCCGCGCCGGGTCACAGAAAGAGTGGCCGCTCGAACGGCGGCGCCAGCCGCAGCATCTAGTGGTTGTGCCAATGCCAGCCCGGCCGCGAAGACACCGCAGAACACGTCGCCTGCGCCGGTCGTATCCACCGCGTCGACGCGTTCAGCTGCGATGGCATCCACGCCCCGGTCCGAAGCCGTCACCGCCCCTGCGGCACCCAGTGTTACCACGACATGGCCGACGCCTCGATCCATCAGGAATCGGGCGCCGCCCACGGCATCGGTCTGACCACTCAGCAGGTCCGTCTCGACTTCGTTGATGATCGCGTGGTCGACGAACGGCCACATATCGTCGAACGTGTAGTGGATCGGCGCCGGATTGAGGACCGTGAGTGCCCCGAGTCCCCGGGCCTGCTGCAGGGCGAAGAGGGTCAGGTCACGTGAGAGGTTGCCCTGCATCAGGACGATGTCCAAGCTGGTCGCATCACGCAGTGACTGCAAGACATCGTCCCGCCCCAACGAGCGCGCGGCGGCGTGCGTGCTGACAATGCTGTTCTCGCCGCCTGGCGTCACGAAGATGATGGACTCATCGGTCGGTACAGCGAGCTCTCGGACGAGCCGGACACCGACGCCTTCGGCCCGAAGTCGAGATTTGATGCTGCGGCCGTGATCGTCCTGGCCGACTGCAGCGCAGAGATCGACGGCCACCCCGCTGCGCGTCGCTGCCACCGCCTGATTCGCCCCCTTGCCGCCGACATCCTGAGACTGCTCGTCCACCAGCATCGTTTCGCCCGACCTGGGGAACCGTGGCAGGCGAAACGAGATGTCCAGTGTGCAGTTGCCGATGACGTGGACCCTTCCGACGCCGGACGTTGCCATGGTCGCCGCTACTTCGATGGCGCCGACGGCGCTGCGGATGAGTCGGCGGGCCCTTTCGGATCTTTGCCCGCGACGATCATGTGCAGGATCTCGTCGCTGCCCGTGTCCGCGACGCGACGCTCTCCGACCAGCTGGCCGTGCTTGAGGACGACAGCCCTGTCAGCCGTCGTGATGATGTCCTCGAGGCGGTGAGAGATGACGATGACCGAGACATTGTGTTCCCGCAGTCGACCGATCACCTGGCGGACTTTCTCGATGGCGGAGGCCCCGAGGTTCGCCGTGGGCTCGTCCATGATGACCAGTCGTGCATCGAAAGCTGTGGCTCGAGCGACCGCCACGGCCTGCTGCTGCCCGCCGGAGATCGCGCGTACGGGCGTGTCCACCGGGGGCACGCGCAGCCCGAGCCGTTCGATCAGTGCGGCCGCGCCATCAGCCATGCCCTGCTTGTCCAGGAAACCGCTCCGGAGGCCTCGCCCAAGCATCTCCCGGCCAAGGAAGATGTTCTGGGTGACCGACAGCTCGGGCACGAGCGCGAAATCCTGGTAGACCATCTCGATACCGGCAGCCCTCGCTTCCATGGGGCTATCGAAATGGACTATCTCTCCGTCCATGAGGATCTCGCCAGCGTCTGGCACGTGGACACCCGAGAGGATCTTCATCAGTGTCGACTTGCCGGCCGCGTTGTCACCGACGAGGCCGACCACTTCGCCCTCAGCGACCGTCAGCGAGACCCTCCTGAGCGCAACCACCGCGCCGAAGTTCTTGGAGACTGCGCGCATCTCGATAATGGGTCGTGCCATCAATCTATGCCTCGGGTTCCATCTCGTCGACATGGCCGGCACTCGCCCACTCGCTTACTCGGCGGTTGACGACCGTGTTCAAGAGAACCGCGAGTGCCAGGATCACCCCGGTGACCACCTGCACCCAGAACGGGTTGACCCCCATGAGGTTGAGCCCGTTGCGTACGAAGTTGAGGAACAGTGCGCCCGCGACCGTTCCGGTGATCGTGGCGACACCGCCAAAGAGACTCGTCCCACCCAGCACAGTGGCAGCGATCACCTCGAGTTCGAGCGACATGCCTGCATTGGGTGAGCCATTGCCGAGACGGCCAGTCAGCACGATGCCAGCGAGTGCCCCGAGAGTACTGACGAGACCGTACACCGCGACCTTGATGCGGCCGACATTGATGCCCATGGCACGCGCTGCGTCCTCGCGTCCGCCGACCGCCAGGGAATACAGGCCGAAGCGGGTCTTGTTGAGCACTACCCAGCCGACGATCGCGACGACCGCAGCGATCACGATCGGAACATGTATGTCGCCGATCTGACCACGCCCTAGCCAGAGCACCACGCCGTCGCTGACAGGCGTGGCGTATCCGTCGCTGACCACGAAGGCGACGCCTCGCAACGCTGTCAGGGCAGCGAGGGTCACGACGAATGGTGGTAAGCCCAGCCGCACCAGGCTGCCATTCGTCAGCCCGACGACTAGCCCGGCGATCAATACTGCCGCCAGTACGACAAACGTCGGCCAACCGAAGTCGAAGAAGGTCACGATGAGGACCGACACCAATGCCACGAGCGAACCGACTGACAGGTCGATGCCTGCGGTGGCCATGACGAATGTCATACCGATCGCGATGATGATGATCGGTGCAGCCTGGCGCGCGACATTGAGCATGTTGGACCACGTCAAGAAGTGCTCTGACGCCAGCGCCATGACGATGATCCAGACAGCGAGCGCGAAGAACAGGCTGTAGCGGACCGCCAATAGCACCAGGTGCCTGCGATCTTGCAGGATTCGTGATGTGGCCGCTGCTCTTCTTCTAGGGGTGCTCGTCATGATAGCTGTCCGTCATGCTCCTGATGCTGGAAAGGCGATCCAGACCGCGGATCTGGCCCGCGGTCTGGATGTACCGCCTGATCGCCGGTGAACGGCGCAGGCTCCTCGAGACGCCTAGCGGAACTGCTCGAGGTTGTAGGACGTCACGACGTCCGGGTTGTACGTGAACCGAGACACGATCTCCTTGCCGTCGAGGTAGTCGACGAGCAGCCTCACGGCCATCTCGCCGCCGACTGCTGGCTTCTGCTTGAGGAAACCGATGATTCGTCCATCCTCGAGCGGCTTGATGAACGGCTCTGGGATGTCGTCCCAGCCGAAGA
>CAYZDQ010000377.1:0-3354 GCA_964476955.1 uncultured Anaerolineaceae bacterium | reverse complement strand
GACGACGACGACCGCGGCTTCAGCTTCCGCTCGGCCGACGAGCTGGATATGCGCTTCGACACGACCGTGGGCATGCCCGCCAGCGAGGTCGTGGCGACCTACTCCGAGGCGCAGCTGGCCGAGGTCTTCAAGCGTCACGGTGAGGAGCCGCACGCCCGCCGCATCGCCCGCCGCATCGTGGCCGAGCGCGAGCAGGCGCCGATCGAGACGCCGGCACAGCTGGCCGAGATCGTGACCAGGGCCACGCCCAAGCCGAAGAACCCGCGCCGGCGTCGCATCCATCCCGCCACGCGTGTCTTCCAGGCGCTGCGCATCGAGGTCAACCGTGAGCTCGAGACGCTGCCGGCGGCCCTGGAGAAGGCGGTCGATCTGCTCAAGCCCGACGGACGTCTTTGTGTCATCAGCTACCACTCCCTCGAGGACCGCATCGTCAAGCGCTTCCTGGCGCGAGAGCGGCGCGGTTGCACCTGTCCACCCGAGCTCCCCGTGTGCGTATGCGGCAAGCAGCCGCGTGTAGCGAACGTCGGAGCTCAGCCACAGCTCCCGAGTGATGAGGAGGTGGCGTCCAACCCACGTGCACGCAGCGCCAAGCTGCGGGCCGCCAGGAGGCTTCCAGCATGAGCAGCCGTCACGGCAACTCGCGGCGCCAGGCCTACGGCCGTCGCATGAAGGACCTGCGCACTCGCCGCAGCAGCGACCTCGAGGTCGACCTCGAGGGCCCCAACGGCTGGAGTCGTGGTGGCGCCTGGGAAAGTGACCAGCCACTACCGCGCGCATCGCTCGCGGATAGCCGCAGCGCCCAGAGCGTTCGCGCCCGCTGATGGCTGTCATCCAGGGTGCTCGCCTCCGAACCGACACGCTGCCCGCCGGTCACCTCGACGGCGGGCGTTCGCGTTCGGCCGCGCCGGCGACCGTCGCGCCTGCTCCCCGCGTGCGGCCCATGGGCCTGCTCATGGCCGCCATCGTGGCTGCCACGATGCTGGGGCTGGTGTACCTGACGCAGACCCTGGGCAGCAACGCCACCACCTCGGAGATCTACGGGCTCGAACGCGCCAAGGTGCAGCTGCAGACCGAGATCAGCCGCCACGCGATCCTGGTGCTCGAAGCCAGTGACAGCGACGCGGTTCGCACCGAGGCGCGCCACCTCAAGCTCAAGAAGCTGGGCGACGCCGTCGTCCTGAGCGCCCCCTAGGGCGCGCATGCTGGGTCGTACCGACAGTCGAGCTCGCATGGTCCTGATCATGCTGGCCTTCGTCCTCGTGGCGACGGCGGCTTCGGTGCGCCTGGGCCAGTGGCAGCTGGTGGAGGGTCCCGGTCTTTCGGCGCAGTACGACGCCGCCATCGAGTCGACGAAGGTGGTCGAGACCACCCGCGCAGACATCGTCGATCGAGACGGCGTGGTCCTGGCCAAGACCTCCTCCTTCGACCAGGTCGTGGCCCATCCCGACGTCATCGACGCGGAAGACGACGAGTCTCTCGTGGCCACGCTGGGGGCGTTGCTCGACCTCAACAACCGCGAACGGGCCGAGTACCGCCAGACGCTCGCCGACGGGCGTGCTGCCGGTCGCAAGTTCGTCAGCCTCGAGCCGCGTATCACCCTGCTGCAGAGCGAGCGCATCCTCGACGCCATCGAGACCAAGGCACTGCCCGGCGTCAGCCTCGAGTCCCACGACGTTCGCCACTACCCGCGCAAGGGTGGCGAGCCGCATACCAGCCTGGCCAGCCACCTCATCGGCTTCGTCCGCGCCGACCGTCGCGGCGGCGAGGGCCTCGAGCGCTACTACGACGAGCAGCTCACGACGGTCGATCCCAGCCTCGTCGACATCGCCTCCGTGGACGCCGGCGTCCTCGACCTGGCCGGGCTGGAGCCCGAGCCGATGGAGCTGACCATCGACGCCAAGCTGCAGAAGCAGGTCGAGAAGGAGCTCTACACCGTCCGCAGCGCGAACAAGGCCAAGAGCGTCAGCGCCATCGTCATGGACCCCCACACCGGGGCCATCGTGGCGGCGGCGTCCGTACCCAGCTACCACGCCGAGGACTACGCTGCCATCGCCGCGGAGGACATCAGCATCCTGCGCAACCGCGTCTTCCAGGACCAGTTCGAACCAGGCTCGGTGATGAAGATCTTCACCGCCACGGCGGCGCTCGATCGGGGCGTGGTCACCCCCAATACCAGGATCCGGGACGAGAAGGAGCTCGAGTTCTGGAAGCACACCGTGCGCAACGCCGATCATGACGTCAAGAAGAACCTGACGGTCAAGACGGCCATCGCGTACTCGCGCAACGTGGCTACGGCCAAGATCGCCCGCATGCTGGCTCCGAACAGCACGCAGAAGGCCGCCCAACGCCTGTACGGCCTGTGGGACAAGGTCGGGCTCGTAGGTCGGACCGGTGTGGACATCTCTGGCGAGGCCTCCGGCATGCCCTACGATCCGGACAAGTACCTGTGGGCCGGCGTCGACCTGGCCAACCGCGCGTTCGGCCAGGGCGCATCGTTCACGCTGCCGCAGCTCGCCCGCGGCATGGCCACGCTGGTCAACGGCGGCAAGTTGATCCAGCCCCACCTGGTGGCCGGCAGCGAACAGGCACAGGTCAAGCCGGAGCGGGTGATCACGGCCAAGACCGCGCGCCAGGCAAAGGACATCATGCGCTACGTCACCGGTGGGGTGCCCTGGTATGCGAAGGGCTCGCTCATCCCTGGCTACGACATCGGCGGCAAGACCGGCACGGCCCAGATCTGGGATAGCAGGCGGGGCGCCTGGAAGGACAAGCGCTTCAACCACAGCTTCGTCGGCTTCATCGGGGGCCGCAAGCAGGAGTACGTCATCGCAGTGCGGCTGGAGGAGCCGGTCTCGTACAAGAAGATCAAGCAGGGCAACATCCCGCTGAAGATCGAGTCCTACCAGGCCTTCCAGATGGTCGCCCGTGCGACCACCCGGCAGCTGGGCATGAAGAAGTTCAAGGATCCCGACGCCGGCAGGCCGATCATCGGTTCGGATGCCGCCAAGTCGCTCACGCCCGAGCGAAACCGCGCCGCCGTCCGTTCGGCCAGGCAAGCCGAGCGCAAGGAACAGCGGCAGGCAGCCAAGGCCAAGACCGAGAAGGCCAAGAAGCGCGACGACCAGGTCAACATCGCCGCGGACCCAGCGCCGGACAAGGGCTCGTCCGGTGGGGACGCGTAATCGTGGCAGGATGGCTCGACGTGACTGACCGACCTGAGCACCGACCCCAGGAAGCGGCGTCGAAGGACGCCGTGACGCGATTCGATGCGGCCTGGCTGGCTGCGGCCACGGATGGAGAGCTGCTGCGCATCGGCACCGCCGTCATCAGCGGTGGCGCGGTCGACTCGCGCCT
>CAYZDQ010000376.1:0-3366 GCA_964476955.1 uncultured Anaerolineaceae bacterium | reverse complement strand
ATCGGGCTCCGCCACGAGGTCCTCGAACCGGACCAGGCGATCGCGATCCGGGTAGCGGCGCACGAGCCGGCGATGGCGATGGACCGCACGTGCCCAGGCCCACACCACCTGGAGCAGCACGAACCGCTGCATGAGCGCCGGCATCGCGACCAGCTGGCGGTAGGGAAAGCCGACCGCGTGCTGGGCCCGGCGTCGCAGCTCGGAAACGTAGATCGCGCGTGGGTCACGCATGCAGTGGACGACACGGCCATCGGGGAACCACTCGAGCAGCGTCTCCACGTAGCCCAGGTGTGCCGGCGTCTTCTCGCCCATGACAGCCTTGCCACGCCGCTCCGCGTAGATGCGCATGAAGGCCTCGAAGACCCCGCGCTCGGTGCGGTCCGACAAGAGCAGATAGGCCTCGATGTCGTCGCGCGGCACCTTGCCGGTGAGCCAGCGCCAGTACGGGCTCAGCTCGCGCAGCCGGCTGCGGCGCTGGAGCTCGCCCGAGTAGATCAGCTCCACGAGGGCACGCACGACCGCGTCGTCACGCAGGTCGCCCAGGCGCCGGAAGTAATGGCGCGTGCCTTCCCACGCGAGCAGATGACCGAGGTAGTGGTTCTCGGTGGCGATGCCGACCCGGCTGTGCTTGTCGAGCACCCGACGCATGAGCGTCGTGCCGCTGCGGCTGACACCCACGATGAAGATGGCCTCGGGCTCGCCGGGGAGCCGTTCGATTCGGTCGTTCACGGACTTCCGAGTCTAGCGGTGGCGGCCTGATGAGCTTCGGCCGAGGCGGACGTGGCAGCTTCGCGGGCACCGACTTCGAGCCGGTACCGCCCGAGCGACGGGGGCAGACCGTGCGTCGCATCGCCGGCTTCTTCGCGTCCTACCGCTGGCAGGTGCTGCTGGTCGTCATCTCCATCACGGTCACGAGCGTGCTCGGGGTGGTCACGCCGTTCCTGCTCAAGCTGCTGCTCGACGTAGCCATCCCCGAGCAGGACCTCTTCCTGCTCAACGTGCTCGTCGTGTTGATGATCGCCATCCCCGTGATCAACGGGCTCATCGGCGTGGGCCAGACCTACGTCAACAACCGTGTCGGGCAGTCGGTCATGCAGGACCTGCGCGACGCGGTCTACGCCCATCTCCAGCGCATGCCCCTGCGCTTCTTCACCGAGACCCGCACCGGCGAGATCCAGAGCCGCATCGCCAACGACGTGGGAGGTGTGCAGTCGGTGGTGACCGACACCGCCAGCTCGGTCTTCAGTAACCTCACCATCGTGGTCATCACGCTGCTGGCCATGGTCCTGCTCGACTGGCGACTGACGGCGGTCTCACTGACCATCCTCCCGTTCTTCATGTACCTCACCTTCCGCGTGGGCAAGGTCCGACGGGAGGCCTCCAAGCAGACCCAGAAATCGATGGCCGACATGTCCGCCATCACCGAGGAGACGCTCTCGGTCAGCGGCATCCTGCTGGCCAAGACGTTCGGGCAGCAGGAGGCGGCGGTGAGCCGTTTCCGCGAGGCCAACGCGCGCCTGGCCCGCCTCCAGCTGCGCCAGTCGCTGGTGGGTCGCTGGTTCTTCATGCTCGTGGGCACGGTCTTCAGCGTCATGCCCGCGGTCGTCTACTGGATCGCCGGCGTGCTCGTCATCGGGGGCGACCCCACCGCTCCCAGCGTCGGTGACATCGTGGCCTTCACCACCCTGCAGGCGCGACTCTTCTTCCCCCTGGGCCAGCTGCTCAACGTGCAGGTCGAGGTGCAGGGTGCGCTGGCGCTCTTCGACCGCATCTTCGAGTACCTCGACATGGAGCCGGAGATCGTCGACCGACCTGATGCCCGGGCGCTGCGCGCCGGCACCCTCGACGGGCGCGTGCGCTTCCGCCACGTCTTCTTCACCTACCCCGATGCGCCGGCCGGCGACGCCGGAGCAGAGGGCCCGGGCGGGAACGGCAGCACCCCCTTCAACCTGCGGGGCATCGACTTCGAGGTGGAGCCGGGGCAACTGGTGGCGTTGGTCGGGCCGTCGGGCTCGGGCAAGACCACCTCGACATACCTGTTGCCACGGCTCTACGACGTGGAGTCGGGCGCGATCGAGATCGACGGCCACGATGTGCGCGATGTGCAGCTGACCAGTCTCGGCGATGTCATCGGCTTCGTGACCCAGGAGGCCTACCTCTTCCACGCCACCGTGCGCGAGAACCTGGCCTACGCCAAGCCAAACGCGACCGATCGGGAGCTGCAGGGCGCGGCGCGGCTAGCCGCCATCCACGACCGCATCCACATCTGGGACTACTGCGTCAATTTCAGCCACTACACCGCGCCCATGCCCAACATGGACGTGGTCGCCGACAACATCCGGTACTTCGTGGCGCACCACGCCACCGGCGTCATGGAACAGGGCGCGTACCAAAGCCCGGCTACGGAACGCGACCTGATGCGCTCCTGGGTCATGGCGAAGCTCATGTGGGACCCGTCGCAGGACGTGTGGGACCTGATGCAGGATTTCATCTGGGGATATTTCGGAAATGCGGCGCCGCCCATCGTCGAGTACAACGTCCTGTTGCGCCAGGCAGGCCGCGACCATGCGGAAACCCTCGCCGCTCCCGACGGCGGCATCCGGTACAAGATGGATTCGCCGTTCCTGTCCCGCGAGTTTCTCGACAAAGCAACTGATCTATACGACCGCGCCGAACAATTGGCCGGCGACGACGCCGAACTCCTGCGCCGCGTCGAACGGGATCGGCTTCCCATTATGTACGTCAAGCTGTGCCGGGGCCCTGAATTCGCCGGCGACGGCTACGGGGCGCTTATTGACCGATTCGAGTCCATCGCCCGCCGCGAAGGTCTCCAACACATCAAGGAAGGCCCCCCCGACTTAGAGGCGAAATTGAAAGGCTGGCGGGATGCGGGCAAAGACAAAGCGAGTAAAGGAAGGTCCTGATGCCGCACTCATTGAATCGCCGCAGGTTCCTCCAGGCCTCCGCCGCCGGTCTGAGCGCTGCCGTCGCAACCCAGGCCCGCGCGGAAGAATCGGCGTCGCCGCCAGGCGCCCTGACGCTCAACGACGATGGGCACGTGTTCCTGTACTTGAACGACGACCTCGGCAAGGCCGATCTGCGGCGATATCTTGAAAGCTACTGCCGTCGAGGGGTGAACACGGTGGCGTATTGCGTGGGCGACATGTCGTGGCCGACGCTGCATCCCACGAAGGTCGGCGTGCATTACAGCGTGCTTAGTCCCGGTAATGACATGAAGCGGGCGCGGATGTACAAGAATGTGGACAATCTTGCCCCGGAACCGGGCGGGTATTTCGGAACCGTGTTCAGAATCTTGGGGGATTTGGGCAAGAAAGGCCTGGCCAGCTTTCGCATGAACGACGCCCA
>CAYZDQ010000375.1:0-3375 GCA_964476955.1 uncultured Anaerolineaceae bacterium | reverse complement strand
CGACCGGCCTTCTGGGGGCCGTGAAGGAGGAGGCCTTCAACGAGTGGCTGGCGCTGTCACCTCCCGGCGAGGTCCCGCCCGGCACCCCCTTCGAGCTTGACTCCTACGAGCCCGAATCGGAGCGTATGGCCAAGGAGCTCAACGAGGAAGCGGACGTCCTCGCGGCGGAGGCTCGCGATGCCAACCAGACCGGTGACAATTTCGTGCTGGTGGCGGTGATCATGGCCTCGGTCCTGTTCTTCGCCGGTGTCGGCACCAAGTTCAAGGGACGATTCGTCCGGCTCGTCATGCTCATCCTGGCGCTGGTCCTCTTCGTGATCGGCGTCGCCTTCACCTTCTCGATGCCACAGAACGTCGGCCTGTAGGGAGTCACGCACATGGACATCACCACCGCAGGCCTCGTCTTCTGGGCCGTCGTCCTCTCGCGGCTGTTCGTACCGCTGCTCATCCCTCGCTTCCCGCTGCCGGCCATCCTGGCCTGTCTCATCATCGACGCGGTCGACCAGACGGTCTTCCAGGCCATCGCGCCCGAGGCGGACCTGACCGCGTACCAGAGCTACGACAAGGCCCTGGACATCTACTACCTGGTCATCGCCTACATCGCCACGATGCGCAACTGGACCAACCGTTTCGCGGTCAGCATCGCCCGCTTCCTGATCTTCTACCGGCTCGTGGGTGTGGTCCTCTTCGAACTGGGCGTGCCGCTGCCGCTGGGGCTCGAGGAGGTGCTGGGCGAGCGCGGCTGGCTGTTCATCTTCCCCAACACGTTCGAGTACTTCTTCATCTTCTACGAGTCCGTGCGCCTGTTCTGGGATCCGCGCCGCATGAGCGACAAGCTCCTGCTCGGCGCCACAGCCTTCATCTGGATATGTATCAAGCTGCCGCAGGAGTACTGGATCCACGTGGCACAGTTGGACCTGACCGACTTCGTCCAGGAGGACATCTTCGGCGTAGCTGCCGGGACCTCATGGATCGATACCTTCGCCGCCAAACCCTGGATCGTGGTCATCGCCGTGGTCGCGGTGGTGGCACTGATCTACGCTGCCTACTGGATCATGAAGAACAAGCTGCCACCCCGCGATCGCCCGCTCACCATCGACGCCGATGCCGAGCCAGGCCGCGAGGTGCCACTGGAGCGTCTGCAGGCTGAGCGAACACGCATGATGACCACGTTCATCCGACCAGGCCTGGTCGAGAAAGTGGCCCTGCTGGTGCTGGTATCGATCATCTTCGGCGAGATGCTTCAGGTGCATGTCGAGCCCGTCGGAATGGCGATCATCGTCGGCATCATCGTCGTGGGCAATGCGGTTCTGAGCACGCTGCTGGAACGGCAGGGATTCGGGCCTGGACCGGCATTGCGCCAGTTCATCGTCACGGGCCTGCTCAACATCGCGGTCGTGGTCGTGCTGTTCTTCGTCTTCGATCTGCTGGGTAGCCCCGTCAACGGCGAGAACACGACGTTCTTCGTCATCCTCATCACGTTGCTGGTCACGCTCTACGACCGTTACCGGCCCGAGTACCTCGCGCGCTTCTCGCGCGACGAGCAGCCATCCGCGGCCTAGCGACTGCGCCGGGGTCTCGCGCGAGCTGGTGACGTGACCGAGAACCGTCAGACCGAAACGGCAGAGGCGCCGGAGACAGCGCCGAAGAAGGGGCGCCTCAAGCGCCTGTTGCTGCCGCTGGCCATGCGCTATCGGTTGCTGCGACAGGCCATCGGCATCCAGGCCGTCTACCGCAGCACCGGCGGTGGGCTCATCGCGGGTGGGCTCGCCTACGCCGCACTCTTCGCGCTCATCCCCACGCTGGTACTGGTCATCGCCGGCATCTTCCTGCTGGTCGATGACCCGCAGTTCCGCCAAGACGCCATCGACCTCATCACCGATGCGTTCCCGGCTCTGACCGGCATGACCGACACGGCCATGGAGAGTGCTCGTGAGCTGGCCACCGTGGGCGGGCTGGTCGCTCTCATCGGGTTCCTGTGGGGCGCGAGCGGTCTGTACCTGAACCTCACGCGAGCGATGGAGCGCTTCTTCCCCGGCGAGCGCGTCAGCGGTGTGCTTGCGCGAGTGCTGGGCGTGCTGCTGGTGTTCCTCATCATCGTGGCCGTGCTGGCGGCGGTATTCGTCGCCGGCGTGGTCACGGTCGTGGCGCACGCGCTGGACCTGGACGGCGAATGGGTCCTGGCCGCAGCCAGCGCGGTAACCACGTTCGTCATCGCCGGCGCCATCGTCTACGGCGTCTATCGGGTCATCCCCTCCAACCCGCCCTCGAGCCACAGCGCGCGACTGCCCGCTACCCTCGTGGGCGTGGCCGTGGCGCTCATGACCCTGCTCTTCAGCGCTCTTTCGCCCTGGCTCGTCTCAGGCTTCCAGGCCTTCGGCGTGATGGCCTCGGTCTTCGTCGCGCTCGTCTGGCTGCGCATGGTCTTCCTGGCCATGGTCTACGGCGCGGCCATGGCCCGCTACCGGGACTACGTCCTGGCGGCGACGTTGCTGGGTGAGGCCGACCCTGATGCCTACGCCACGCGCTACGTCATCGAGCAGGAGCCGGAACTGGCCCGGGCCGAGTTCGAGAGTGCGCACGAGCTCGAGCGACGCCAGTCAGAAGGCTCCGGGCCGACCTCAGACGACGGCTGACTCGGCCGCCGCGACCTGTGCCAGGCGCTCCACCATCGCCTGCGTCAGCCGCCACGTGCGCTCGGGGTCCGACGGTGGCCGCACGCGGACCTGGTTGGAGGCGTACTTGATGCGGCCCTGCAACGCACGCAGCGGATCGTCGACCGCCTGTGGGGCGAGCGCGCGCATCGTGGCCGCGCGTGACCAGTCGGGTCCGAAGCGGAACACCACCTGACCGCTCTCGAGCGCGACCTGCAGCAGCGCCGCCTCCTCTGCGCGATAACGCAGGCGGGAGACCTCCAGCAGCCGCTCGACCGGCGCCGGCATGGCCCCGTAGCGGTCGAGCAGCTCGGCCCGGATCTCGTCGAGGCCATCGTCGCTGACCACCCGGCCCAGGCGCCGGTAGAGCTCCAGCTTCTGCGGCTCCTCGGGCACGTAGTCGTCCGGCAGGTAGGCGTCGACCGGCAGGTCGATCTTGGTCTGCGTACGCGCGTGCCGCGGCTCCCGGCCCTCCAGCGTGGCCTTCTCCTCCTCCACCGCCTCCGCCAGCATGCGCGTGTAGAGGTCGAACCCGACCGCGGCCATGTGGCCGTGCTGCTCCGCCCCGAGGATGTTGCCGGCACCGCGGATCTCCAGGTCGGAAAGTGCGATCTGGAAGCCCGCGCCCAGCTCGGAGGCGTTGAAGATGGCCGCGAGTCGCTTGCGCGCGATGTCGCTCAAGGCTGCTTTGCGGCGATAGAGCAGGTAGGCGTAGGCCCGC